>NZ_JAAHHZ010000245.1:0-7098 GCF_010672005.1 Moorena sp. SIO4A5
GGGAGAGGGAGGGGCGCGGGACAGACGCTCTTCCGATCTGGCCTTTGGCACCTCAAGTAGCACCTCAAGTAGCCCATAAGCTAAATGCTTACTTTTATATTAATTAGTTACACATATTTTTACCTATTTACTATTCCCGATTTCCGATTTCCGATTCCCGATTCCCGATTCCCGATTCCCGATTCCCGATTCCCGATTCCCAATTCTAACTTCTAAATTCTAACTTCTAAATTCTAACTTCTAAATTCTAACTTCCCGATTCCCGATTCCCGATTCCCGATTCCCTGTTCCCTAGAAATGATTAAACTCAATCAACATTTAATATCCTATTTAGGTAGCTGCGCTTTATCTGCACTGGTGCTGTTTCCCGGATTAGCTAAAGCTCAGGTTCAAGTTTCTCCTTTAGTTATTGAAGAAGAAGCAGAACGAGGTCAAGCCAAAGGTATCATCAACGTCACCAATCGCAGTAATAAGGCGTTTCGAGCCCGTGTCTATGCGACACCTTTCACCTACGATGAAAATGGGTTTGAGGCGTTGGAATCTAGCTCTAATGACTTAACCCCTTATCTACAATTCTCCCCTCGTGAGTTGGTAGTAGAACCAGGAGTAACTCGCCGCATCCGCATGATTTCCCGCTTTCCTCCTAGTATGGATAAAGGGGAATATCGGGCAGTGATTTTCACAGAAAATCTGGAACATTCTCAGAATAATAGTCGTGGTGTAAGTATGGGCATCGTACCTCGCGTTGGTGTCACTGTCTATGTACGTCATGGAGATATTTCTCCCAAATTGACCGTAGAGGAAGCGAGCTTTGATCACAAGAGTAAGCAGATTCTGTTACAGGTTAGCAACAGTGGCAATGCCTCTGCACGTCCCAAGGTGGAGTGGACTCTGAAACAGGGAAGCACTACGGTCACCACTGGCAAACAAAACGAATGGACAGTTATTGCTGGGGGGGAACGGAAGATTTCTATCGGATATCCTAGTCATGCCAAGGAATTGACAGCTGGACAATACCAATTGACTGGAACCTTGCTTTGGGGCGAAGAAGAGAATCGACAAAGTGTGCCTTTTAGTATTAATCTGACTGTTCCCACCAGCACCACTGCTCAGAGTAATTAACCTGAGGGCGTTGCTTAATAATAGAATGATTTTAAGAGTTTTGTGGAACAGGCATCTTGCCTGTTCCCTGGTCTGTGTTCGGGTGCATCTCCTAAAAGTTGTTTGACCCAGCAGTGGTGCGTTACGGGCAGCAACCTAAGCCTGGCGCTTGAGCGAAACATGAAGGCCCCCCTGAAGCACCACTAGCAAATGTTCCCTGGTCTGTGTTCCATTAAAGTGACAGCTCCTTTTTGCTGCATTGCTTGCCTGTTCCTTGAGGAGTAGGTAGAATTAACCCCGTCTCTTACTGGCTGGTATCTCACCGTAAAGCGCAAAAAATCAACGCAACCAACCTTGTTCTTACTCGCTAGTCCATTTTAACACGAAAGCCCTTGATAAATCCCGGAACGCTCCACCCCCACCCAATTAATTGGGCGGCTAACTCTCGCTTTGTTTACTCTCTGTTTTTTTTCCATCGTGGCAGTGTAGATGAAGTAATTCTAGATTTTTATCCCAATTACTTCCACCTTGTGAGCGCGGTATGATATAATTTGTATGCAATAAATCTCCATTTCTGTTCGCGAAGTATCGGCTACGCCGAAGGTAAGATCAAAGTGGGAGCACTTCTCTTTTTGCCTTTTCAACAGCCTTGCCAATTGAGCTGGTCATTTCAGGATGTTTTCCCATTCTGATACTCCAGTAAATGTAACTTCTCAATTACCCCTGCACCCCCTGTTTAGGATATATGTTGGCAGTCCCTTTGCCAAAAGTAAGTGAATCTGTTATAACTCAGATATGACTGAAATTACTGTGCTTGCAACTCTCGACGACACAACCGACCTCCCAGAGAAGGAATGTCTGGGCTTGTTTTTGCAACAGCAGCAAGCAATAATAGGGTTGTTGGCGGAGCAAAATCAAGCATTAGAGAAACAGGTAAAAAAGAGCGTCTTTATCGGTTAGATCAGGCGGTGATGTTAGGGGAGTGTGGTTTAGTCAAAGAAGCTAATCAACAAGCTGAACAAGCATTAGTTTATTGGGGTAATAATAAAGTTAACAACTTTTTACCTGATTTTAACTTAGTAATGGAGGTCGCCCAAACAGATGATATTAAATTGTTAACCAACTTGCTAAATGTCTATCAACTAGCTAATTGCCAAGAAGAAGCTATTAAGCTTCAAGAAATCATTCAAACCATCAAAAGATCTAAATTTGAACCATATTGATTGGTTTGTTTACCATAAAAAATAATCAAAACCAAATAAGGAGACGTCTATCATGTCTAACAAAGCATTGCAAACTCTACAATTTATCTTTCAAGATCGTCCTGATGTTTTACGACTATTTGATTTCAGAGAAGTAGATTTAAGTGGTCGTGTAGATGAAGAATGGTTAAAAAAACAATCTGAAAAAGAGTTATTTCCAAAACCTGTTAATTTTTATGCTACTGGACGTACAGGTGCAGGTAAAACTACACTAGCAGTTACTTTGATAGATCCTGAGAAAAAATTAGCAAATACTATTAATGATGTTAATAATGATGAGGTTTTTGAAAGTTCAGGTAAAACAGATTGCACTTGGATGGTAGTTTTCTTTAAAATGCGTAGTAACTTATGGTATTTTGATCTTCCTGGTGCTGGAGGTTGTAGCGACACATACGAAAATATTAATCGAGCTGCTTTGATGCTTCCCCAGATTGATGATGAAGATGAGGAATTAACACCTGTTGATAAATTTGAGTTATGGAATTGCTCAGATTATCCTACTACTAAAAAAGTTTTAAAAGAAGATATAGAAGTAGAGCAATGGCAATCCCCCGAAAATCAGGAAAATTGTAAACCTGATATTATTCTTTATGTGGTTGCTCCTCATACTCAATTTGTGAAACCAGATCGTAAATATTTAAAAGCTTTACTCAGAAAACAGAAAAAACAAACTGATAAAAATAAAGTAATTTTTGCCCTAAATATTCATTTTACAGATGATGGAACAAGAATAACCACTCAAGCAAGTGTAGAAGATGCAAGGCAACAAATAACTAAAATTTTTCAAGAATTTTACCCTAATGAATCTTTGCCTATTGTTGAAATTGACTGTAAGCAAGGGACAGGAATTAATCAAATTACCAAACTAATGCTTACAATGTTACCAGATAATAAAATTGGTAACTTTAAACAAGTTTTACCCGATCAACTGAAGGAATTTGCTATACAAGAACGTAGTTGCCGTTATCGCAAAGCATTAATTCAGATTGCAAGTCGTTTAGCTACTCGTAAAGTAGATGAAAAACAAGGTAATCAAGACTTAATCAATGAAGCCTATATGGCAGTTGCTGATTATGGTATTCGAGTTTTTCAGGAAGAAGATGCTACCTTGGAAGCTGCAAAAGAATTGAATGATACAATTGTTCAGTTAGCTCAAGAGGCCAAAATTTCACGAGAAGAAGCGCAAACAATCTTAGTAGATCGGATTGTTTATAACAACCAGGAAGTCGAAAAAAGTGAGTATGTACCTGATTTTCAAGACGTAGAAGTTGAAAAGCAAGTTATAGAATATGAACAATCTCAAGAATCAAGAAAACAACTTGTTGATGGGGAAGGTTCTCCTGGTGGTATGGCTGGTGGGGCTGATCTTGCTGGTATGGCTGGTGGCATTGATCTTGGTCAATTAGCAGGTGCAAGTGCTGCTGCCTTTGGTGAAATGGCGAGTGGTACAATGGCGGCAATAGGAGCTGGTTTAGCAACCGGCGGATTAGCATTTCTACCTGTTCTTGGTGCTAGTATATTTGGTGCTGCTGGAATGGGTGGAAAGAAAAAGAAAAAACAAGTTACTGTTAGTGAGGATGTGATTAAACCCGTAGTTAAAACTATCACAACTACTGAGAATAAATTTATGGGCATGAAAGAAGTTAAGAAAAAAGTTTTAGAAAAAGTCCCAGAAGTAATACAACAAGAACAAGAGATAGGCAAAAAATATTTACAAGGTGGTTATCCTGTTGTTGAAAACTTGTTAGCTATTGGCTTAGGCATTGAAAGTGCTAATGGAAAGCAAAAGTTGGAAACTGATTTTCAGGAAATAGTAGAAATAGGGCGTCAAGAAACTCAAGCAATATTATTGCCATATAAGGAAGCGATTAACTCCTTTGCTGTTAGCGAGAATGAAGAAGAAATTAGCAAAATTTTAGAAAGGATTTTATTCTAACTCTAGAACCTTGTAACAGAGTGGGGAAATCCTAACTATTCCCTGCTCTAGATTTAAAAATTATTCTTTAAGCACATGTTAGGAACAAAAAAACTATGTATTTCCAACTTAAGCCTCCATCCATTTCTAAAATTCGTGCCAAGTTTATCATTGAAAAGCTCGGCAATTATCCTAAAAATATTGATAATATTAACTTATTTTTTACAGGTAGAACAGGAGCAGGTAAAACGACATTAAGTAATCGTTTGCTTGGTAGTGATTACTTCTTGTCTACAGGTCATCAAGATTGTACTAAGGAAATTAATCTAATTGAGTTTCCTATTGGTTTAAAATGTTTTGATACTCCTGGTGTTTGTAGTGATGAACTCTTAGAAAATTATAATCGAGTTGCTTTAGGAATTAATCAAATTGAGGATTGTCCCATTGTAGAAGACCTTACTTTAGCAAGATATCGAGAAAATTGTTCTGCTCCTCAAGAAGAAAATCTCAGTATATCAGAATTTGTAAATCTAGAATTTCAGCCAGATTTAATTTATTATCTCATAGCACCAGAAAAACTATTTACGAGAGGCGACCGCCAATATTTAAGAGATTTACTAAAATTTCACCAAAATGTTATTTACGTTTTTAATATGTTTGTTAACAAGCAAACAGGGATGAGCTATTTTGCCAAAGAAGCAAATATTCAAGACACAGCTACCCAAATTTTAAAAGTTCATCATAAAGTTTTAGGACAACATTCTCAGCCTGTTATTATTGGAGTTAATTGTTTTACAGGAGAAGGTATTTCAGACTTACTACATCAGTCTTACATAATGTTAAAAGGAAATAAAGGTAAACTTTTTAAAGAATTAATTCAATATCAACAGCAAAAAACTCCTGATGAATATGTTAATCAAGTTAAACAAGAATTAATCCGATTATATGCTCATGCTGCTTGTCAAAGAGCAACAGGAAGTGATACTTGCGATCAACCATTACATCTACTATCTTATAGTCTCTTTGATTTTATTGTCAGTCTTCCCATTCAGTCAGACCAAGACGATAATTCTATTGCTGAACAGGTTAATAATATAGTAAGCGATGTTTTTGATAATCCAATTTTTGAAAAAAGGTCTGAGTCACTGGAAGATAAGTTTGAGTATTTAATTAGATCCAAAGAATATATCTTTACAGAAAGAATTGAGTATTTTAATCAATTAATTAAGACTTCTGTTTTTGATATACAAAAACAAGCCTATGACCTCAGAAATCAAGAATTTGAAGAATGGGAAATAGAAAAAGAATCTGTTAAGCAAAAATTAGATGAAGACTGGGATAGTATCTTAGCAATAATTCAAAAACTAGATAAATTAAATACTTTACTTGAATCCCTTAATCAAGAAATTGAGGAACTTATTGATGAGTATAATCCCCGTATTGATGCTAATAATTCTCGTTACCTTGACATTTCATCACGTCGTCATAATTTCAACTCTCGTTTTGATCGTTGGAAAGATAGACTTGATAAGTATAATGCTAATATTGACAGGATTAACCGTAGTTCGTCTAGATTAACTTATGAATCTAAACGGTCTCTTGATAGAGAAAGTGATTATCTTGAGCAAGAAAGAAGTTCTATTAAATCAGAAGATAGTTATATTGAATCTCTAGAGACAGAATATCAAAAAAATGTTGAATGTCTTAAAGAAGAAAAAGCTACAATTCAAACTAAAATTGACCAGCGTGATGCTAAAAAAGAAGAATATGGACGCCAAAAAAAATTACTTTTAAACAAATTAAAAGAATATAATCTTTTAAAGAAAAATGCTCAGGATGAGAGTAAGTTTTGGTTTGAAGTGATTAAATATTTTAACGACGAATTAAGTGCTCTTGATGACAAAATTGAGCAAAGAATTGAAGAAATTAACCTTCATATTCAAAAAATTAGAAATCCTCTCTCCAAAGACTATCTTGAAAAATTTACTACAATAGAAGATGCGATTGATGAGTTGCAGGAATTAATTAACCGTTGTCTTGATGAAATGGCTGTCTTTGAAAACCAAATTTTCACTTTTAATCAAGAGCTAAATTATTGTATTTTCAAGGTCAATATCAATAAAATGGTAACCCAAGTTTTACAAAAAACGACAGAACATTATTTTGATGAAACGGGACAATTTGAATATAGATTTAGTCATTACCATTATTTTGGTAAACATGGAATTACTGTTTTATTAGCATTGACAACAATGATATTTTTTGATATCGCTCAAGACTATGATTTTTTTTATAGTGATTTACTCCAAAAAGTAGAAAACTTGGGAAGTTTTCCGGAAAATCCAACAGAAGCTCAAATATATAACTTATTGTCTTGTAATTATAGTTTATTATTTGAACCTGCTTTTGATAACAAAATCAAACAAGCTGTGATGACAAACTAATTAGGAGAAACAGTAATCTTAAACTTATAGAGATATTCACCAGCCACCAGTGGTGTCAAAGATTCAATGGATAGAGAAGCCACAAGATCGTAGTTAACAGACTCATTAGTTTCTACTGTGGATTGGTCTCGATTATCAACTACTTGACCATTTTTGGAGAGTATCTCAATAATTTCCCCATCTGGACTGCCACCTATAGGAAGACCTAAGATGCCATACTCTACCTGACTTGCTTGCTCTAAAAGTTTCCGAGACCGCTCATTTAAGGGAATCAATTCCCCAATACTGACGGTGACGTTAGAATTAAATATTAGGTTACTTCTAGCGGGTTGCTCAACCGTAGAGGTCAATCGATTGGCAGAAATTTCTAGGCTGA
>NZ_JAAHHZ010000246.1:0-7072 GCF_010672005.1 Moorena sp. SIO4A5
TATACAATGCCTCTTTTACAGTAATTCTGAGGTCGTCAGCCTGCCAAGGCTTAGGGATATAACGATATAATTTAGCATAATTAATCACATTTCCCACCGCTTCCAAATCCGCTTGCCCAGTCAACATAATTTTGAGGGTTTTGGGTGAAATAGTATGAATGCGTTTTAGTAATTCATCCCCTTTCAGATTGGGCATGATGTAATCAGAAATAACCAGGGCAACTTCATAGTCATCCTCTACTAATTCTTCGAAGACTTCTAACGCTTCTTCCCCACCTTGGGTCATTTCAATCAGATAGTTATCTCCCAAACTAGTTTCTAGCTCTATTTTCAGGCTATCTAGGATGGTTTGTTCGTCATCAACACAGATAATGGCAGTTCGATTCATAATTCGACTAAAGCATCCTGAATTGTTAAAATTAATTCCCGAGTATTCCAGGGTTTATGTAAACATCGATATAAGTTAGCATATTGTTTCGCCCGTTCAACCGCTTCCTCATCAGCTTGTCCCGTTAGCATCACTTTAATAATATCGGGATATTTGTGATGGACATTAATCAGAAATTGATCCCCTTTCATTCCTGGCATTAACCAATCGGAGACAATAATCAGAATTTGTTCTCCATTCTCATAGAGTTCATCAATGATTTCCAAAGCTTCATCAGCACTTTCAGCAAATTCATAGAGATACTTATCTTCAAAAGCTGCTTGAAGTTCCATCTCCAAGCTTTTCAAAATCGATATTTCATCATCAACACATAAAATTACGGCGTCAGACATGACTAGTTCCCTCATTGAATTCATACCAATTCTGGCCGATTACGGCTACAGATCAATTTCATCTGGCCATCTCCCGATCTGGCGATCTCCCGATTTCCCCATCTGCATCTGTAGTCCTACTTTGAAAAATGGCTATCAATAGTCAGAGAAACGGTCGAGATGGGTTGAGTAGGCAAGGTCGCGTTCGCTAGCCAACGCCCTTCGGGCTAATCGCATAAGTAATCTTACGGTCTTGATCGAAGATGACAAGTTTTTGGTAAGCCTCACACACCCCTCGATAAACCAGGGTTCTAAGGCGCTTAGTAAATTTCCTCAGTGAGCCGATAGCCTGGGAGTGTAATCATTATTGGTTACTATGGATGATTTAATGACATGGACTGCAACTAGTCACAGTTTTGACACTCCCCGCTCTTGCCTAGACCGGGTTTTTTTTCCTTGGACCATTGTTTATGAACTAGCTAAACTTATAACTAGCTACACTTATAACTAGCTACACTTATAAAGTTCCCCAGCAATCCTGTCCAAATAACAGTTTCAGGTTCATCATCTCAATGTACCTCCTCAGCCATCGGCTGTGGCTGCTGAATCGGTAGGGAAACTGTAAAGGTAGTTTCACCAGGTACGGACTCCACCTCCATGTGTCCGTGATGTTTCTCTACAATTTTCCTAACAATATCTAATCCCAAACCACTGCCTTCTCCAGCGGCTTTCGTGGTAAAGAACGGCTGAAAGATTTTCGGCTGAATTTCAGGAGGAATCCCTTTGCCAGTGTCAGTAATGCTGACCTTGATTTGGTCATCTTGCTGCCTCACATTAATGCTTAAAGTCCCCTTGTTCTCCATAGCTTGGAGAGCATTGTGAATCAGATTCGTCCAGACTTGATTGAGTTCATCAGGATAGCACCGGATAACTGGCAAAGAATCGTCATAGTTTCTGTAGACGTCTACGCCATGTTTGAGTTGGTTATGATAAAGAGTCAAGACCGTGTCAATGCCATCAGTAATCTGTGCATCTATCTTTTCCCCACTAGAGTCATAACGAGCATAAGTTTTCAAGGCAAACACCACTTTTGTGGCTCGTTCCACGGCAGTGGTAATGTTGCGAGTACTCGTATAGAGGTTAGCTAACTGATAGGCAGTGGTTAAAATCATTTCGTTGTCTGGGTCTTTCAGGAGAGGCAAAAACTCTTCAAAGTCCTCATAAACCCCAATTCCCGCCAATAAATTGGCTAGCTTGACTGCTTTATCAATAGCGTAGGATTCCAGTTGGCTTTTCAACCTTCGTTTGAGTTGACGTTGCTCTCGGGTAGATAGAGGGGTACTCTGTCGGCTGGAGTATTGGAGTAAGGCCAACACATCGGACTGACGTTCTGGCGAGAGTCCTTGAAAAAATGAGGGTAATTGGTGGAGGTGGTCGTTGAAGAAGTTAGACAGATTGCCCACACAGGAGCGAATTGCTCCGAGGGGAGTATTGATTTCGTGAGCGATTCCTGCAACCAGTTGTCCAAGAGCAGCGAGTTTTTCTTGGGCGATTATCTGGCTTTGGGCAGCTTCGAGCTGTTCTAGGGTGTTTTGCCACCTCGCTTCTGCTGACCTTAGCTGTTCAATTTCCTCTTTAAGAAGGGCATTTTGCTCCTTGAGGGCCTTTGCCTGACTTTGCAGTTGCAAATGGGTTCTAACTCTGGCTAATACTTCCTCTGACTGAATCGGTTTGGTCAGATAGTCCACTGCTCCGAGAGAAAAACCCTTGACCTTGTTCACGGTCTCGCTCAGGGCTGTCATAAAAATCACAGGAATTTCACGGGTTAACGGATTTTCCTTCAGCCGATGGCACGTTTCAAATCCATCAATTCCTGGCATCATCACATCTAACACAATCAGATCTGGCGGTTTATAGTCAACCTGTTCAATGGCGCTTTCGCCATCAGTGGCAACTGCAACTTTGAAACCAGCACTGATCAATGTTGTGGATAGTACTTCTAAATTGGTGGCGATATCATCTACAATTAATATTAGTTGTTGATCCTGGCCATTGATCATTGTTACACCTTTTTATAGAGTGGTCGAAGCAAGTAACCAATTAATAAATCGTTGCTAAACCATCCTGATAACTCCTAATAACCCTAACCATAAATCTATCAGCATGACTTTCTAATAGTTAAACCGTAAAACTAGGATTTTATTAATGTTAATCCCATTAACCCCTAAAACTTTGCTCTCATTATCAATGACTGTTTGCTTAGCCGAAAAGTAGGCTATTGGCTGATCCCTGGCAAGGGTAGCATGGGCTTAGGGCGTTAACTGACGGCACCTCAAGTAGTGTGGGCGTAGCCCATAGGCTTACCTCTTAACTAATTACGTTCCAGGTATTGTTTGATGAAATCTTGGATTTTTTTAACCTGAAAGCCTTGAGCGAATTGCTGGATATGTTGGACAAAAATCGCAAATTTATCATCGGATTTATCCAGAGTATCCACTTGTTCTAGAATTTCGCTGATTAAGCCTGTTCTGGCCAAATCATAGAGCTGAGCAAGTTTTTCAGCTGGGGGAGGGATAATCTCTGTAGTTTGACATGAGATGTTTTCAGCCATCATCTTTTCTCGTTCTTCTTTTCCTTCATACACCCATTCCAGTCTCAGATGCATCCGTAATATCTCGAATAGTTTTTCTGAATCTACTGGCTTGGGCAGAAACTCGTCCGCCCCAGACTCAATACTCTTGTGTTGGTGAGTATCAAATACGCTGGCTGAGCAAGCAATCACCACTACTGACTGTAATTGGGGAGATTCTCGCAGCTGTCGGATCAATTCCCAACCATTCATCCCTGGCATGAGCAAGTCCGTAATAATTACCTCAGGCTGACACTGAGCTTTCTCCAAACCCTCTTGACCGTTGGTGGCCTCCACCAGTTCAAACCCAAGGGGGGCAAGCAGATTAACCAAAACCATGCGATTTTCCCATTTATCATCCACCACCAGGATTTTCCGCCCCTGGCCTTTGAAGCCAATGATCCCTGTTTGAGAAGCCATGGGGGCATGTAAGCTTTCTGTGGCTTCTGGCAACTCCAAATTAAACCAAAACACACTGCCAATTTCCGGCTGGCTCCTGACTTCTAAGGTAGAGTTCATCATACACAGGAGTTTCTGAGTAATTGCTAATCCCAATCCTGTCCCTTCTGCTTTGCGAAAGGGATTTCCTACTTGCTCAAAGGGCAAAAAAATCTTTTGTAATTGCTCTGGGGTTATACCAATCCCAGTATCTTCTACTTGAAACCGGATTTTTGTCCTTTTTTCTTTGTTAAGCTCCCTTGTGAAGGAGGGTGATGGGGGGATATCCTTTTGGGTAGATTCAAGGACACTCACTTTCAAGGTTACTTCCCCAGAGTCAGTAAACTTGATGGCATTACTTAGGAGATTCATCAGTACTTGTCGTAGGCGTTTCTCATCCCCATAGATGCCATTGGGGAGTTGAGAAAGGGGTTGGTAAGTAAATACAATGTCCTTCTGATTAGCGCGGATACTGCAGATGTCAACCAGGTTTTCCAGAAAGGAGGAAAAATGAAAATTTCTAGGAACGAGTTCCATTTTCCTGGCTTCAATTTTGGATAGATCTAGAATGTCGTTAATCAGGGTTAACAGGTGTGAACCACACTGATGAATGATGTGGACGCCTTTGAGTTCCTCAGGGGTCATGGTTTTGGACTTTTTGAGGATTTGGGTGTAGCCGAGGATACCATTAAGGGGGGTTCTTAGTTCGTGGCTCATGTTAGCCAGGAATTCGCTTTTGGCACGATTGGCGACTTCCGCAGCCTCTTTAGCATGTTGGAGTGCGGCTTCCGCTCGGTTGCGAGCAGTGACATCAACCATAACCGCTAGAGACCGAACCACCTGACCTAACTCATCTTGTTCAGCAATAGCGGAAAGAAGCACGTCAATGATTTCTCCATTCTTGCAAATCACCTGATAGGGAACATCCAAGCACATTTCTGTCTCAAAACATTTAGGCAGAAACACCCCTTGGGTGTACTGGCGTGATTCTGTTAAAAAATCAGTTGATTGTCTTCCAATAACTTCATTACGATCGTAGCCTAACTTCTTTTGCCAGTAGTTACTGACACTGAGCAATTTACCATTGCTATCAATCGAATGCAGCATAACTGGTGTATTTTCATAGAGCGTGCGAAAGCGTTCTCTGCTCAGCCGCAGCTCCTCCTCGGCCTGTTTGCGATCGCTAATATCTTTATGGGTTCCTGCCATTCGTTTCGGGTTGCCCTTGTGATCATGAGCCACGACTTTACCGTAAATGGCAATCCATTTCCATTGACCAGATTTGGTTCGTACTCTATGGTCACAGGCCAAGAGAACCGAACTGTTCTTTAGACAAGCATTCAGCAACGACTTTACTAAGGCTTTATCCTCTGGATGTATCAGCTTTTCCCAACTGCTGAGGTATCCTGGTAGCTCATCCACATCATAGCCCAGCATTTCTAACCACCGGGGACTGTAATAAACCTCTCCAGTCGTGATGTTCCAGTCCCAGAGTCCATCACCAGATCCTTCTAAGGCTAGCTGCAAGCGTTCCTGACTCAGTCCCAGTTCCTCTTCTGCGTGCTGATGCTCTATCTTAGCCCGTGCTAGTAAGCTAGAACCAATACCAATTAGCAGCACTAAACTACCATAAAGCCACCCTAGGGGCTTCCAGGAATCACGAGAGCGTTCATTTATCACCTTAGGGGAAATGTAGGTGACAATTTTCCAGGTATCGGAGTTAGCATCCATCGTAGTGGGATCAGAAAAACGCTTTTGTACAGGAGTTTTACCTGTTTGCATCTCGTAGAAAGGATGAACAGTGGTAAAGGTAAACTTACCGTTAGTAGTTTCAAATTGCCCCTGATCAGCCTTAGAAATCCGTTGCCATTCTTTTGGAAACCCCTTGGCAAAGGTACGGTCTTTGCGGTTAGGATACATGAATCCCCATTCATCCTCTGGCTTGGTTCCCTTCAGCCAAAACCCCTCACCATTCAAGAGCATCATTTCCCCTAAGGACGTGTGATTTTCGGATTCCAAACTATTGATGAAATGTTTAGGAAAATAGTTAATTATGACGATGCCCCGTTTCTGACCAGAACTGTCAAACACAGGACTACCAACGCGAATCACTGGCTTCAGGGGGTGTTCAATTTTTCCATTTTCGACATTCAGGTCTAGGGGAGAGACAAACATTTCTCCCTTTGGCAAAGCTAAGGTTTTTTGAAACCAGTAACGATTTGCCTTGACTTGCAGTTGTTCCTCAGGCACAATAACCGGCTGACCTTGGTTAAAGTTGACTCTAACAATTTCTTTACCAGTTGTATCCAGAAAGCGAATTTGGTCATAAAGCCCTTTCTCTCGAACCAGGATCAGATATTCTTGAGTAAGGGCCATGCGCCACCTTTCAGTTTCTTGGGGAGCATCACTGGTGCTATCTAACATTGCCCGTAACTCATTTTGATTGGCTAGGAATCTCAAGTCTGATTCAATGACATGGAAATCACTAGCTGCTCCTTGAGCTGCCATCTCAACATTACGAATTTCATTAAGGTTGACTTCGGTTGTGTCAACCTTAACCTCGGTGCGATGCATGAGCACTAGAAAACTTCCTATCCCTATCGTTAAAGGTATAAAAATAGCTAAAAAGTAGTTTAATTCGGCTATAGGGCTAATTTTTTTGATAGTTTTCATTGCTCCGATTAACTAGTTTAGTTTTTGCTAGTTTTTAAAAATTATTCTGTTCACTGTTACCCTTTAATTGTTCCCTTTAATTACAAAAAAACTGTAGTATTATTTTTTTTGTAAAAAAAATAGTCACTACTTCTGCTGCCGCAACTATATATATTGTGTATAATTTAGTTATGAATCAATCCTATAGCAAAGGGAACAGGAAGCAGGGAGTAGGGACCATGGACCATGGACTAGGAACTAGGGAACAAAAATTATCAAAATTATTACACAGATTGCTATACACAATATAGAGTTTTATGCCTGGTTTTATGGTTTTTTAATTAACAAAATAATTAATGATTTTATAGCTGGTTTTAGCCTAATGAGTTATACAGGATTTTTTCCCTATTCCCTACTCCCTTTGCAATAATAATTATTGCTCCCGATATTGCTGAATAAACTGTCGGATTTTCTTGAGTTTAAAGTCTTCGGCTAATTGACGGAGATGTTGGCTAAATGGGATTAACTTATCATCAGATTTTTCGAGAATTTCAACTTGTTTTAAAATCTCGCTAATTAAGCCAGTCTTAGCCA
>NZ_JAAHHZ010000247.1:0-3597 GCF_010672005.1 Moorena sp. SIO4A5
GGGTAGTTCACTCTATCCGACCAACTCTCATATGTAATGGCCATTGCAATATAATTTTCCTCTCGGGATCGCCCCAAGCCTCGACTAGACGGTTGGAGAATTCCAAGATTGGTTCCTGGGATTGAACAGCGATAAGCTTTTGAATAGCAGACCAAGTAGTCAAATATCCCAGAAATTCTTCCATGTTCCATTGGGTTTCAATTGTTAAAATAGGTGTTTTTAACTCAGCAAAAGGAAAAGGAATGGTTTGATAATTTTGAAGCAGTAGTTTTGTTTCTTCTGGCCAATACTGGTCAACCACTGTGGTGAAAAAATTCCTAGACATTTGGTCTATGTGATTTTCTTCTGGAGGTAATTCAAAATACCAGTAGCCCCAGAGAGCAATAATTCCTCCAGGTTTATAAACTCGCTGCACTTCCTGATAAAACTTTTCTAGATTAAACCAATGAACAGCTTGGGCAACAGTTATTAAATCTATAGATTGATTCCCTAGCCCGACTTTTTCGGCCACTGCCACAGAATAGTTAATTTTATCATGATGAAATGCATGACTAATTTGCTTTTCGCTGGCATCTGTAGCATAAATTTTTTGAAAATGAGGGGTTAAGCCCAAGGCTACTTGACCATTACCAGTGGCACAATCCCACGCTGCTTGACGATCAGGTACAAGTGCAGCTAAATACTCAAACAAATATTTTGGATAATGAGGTCTATAGTTTCTATAATCATTTGCTTGCTTTGAGAAGTAGTCTTTAAATTCTGTAACCAAAGTCCTTTGCCTCTAATTTAATTTAGCAAACTATTAGGATATCATATTCTTAATCGCAGTTTGAATACAGTCTATCTTTTTCAAATTCAGCACATCAGTATCAGCCTGGCTAACTTGTTGTGAAGATAACCTCAAGCAAGCAAAATCCCAAAACTTAATGAATGATGTTTGTACAAAAATGAGATGCACCAGCGGATCCCTCTTCACGGGCAGGGCTGTTAAGCCAGGGTAAGCGCAAGAAAAAGAGAGGCTTAAGATGGTAAGGGTAAAACGATACAGCCCCAGAAGATGCTAATTGATATAGTCTGTATCCGGAAAAGTTCTTGATGTTATAATTAAAGTATCTGTAACCCTTGATTTAGCTGGATTGTTTGGTGTGATAGATGGAAAGTTTCCGTATAATAAATAGTTAGGCTTAAGATCGTCATGAAAGCAGCAACTAGAGACAGTTGGAAGACCAGTCCTTCGAAGGGGGAATTTGTGCCGATAACATACGAAGACGAGTTTACGCCAGCGGAGGTGAATCGGATACGTTTGGGTCTCATTCCGCGCGAAATGGAAGATAAGTGGTTTATCTACTTCGACGAACCCACGCTGTTTTTCCATCGAAGTTGGACGGGATACCTGATCTACAAGGTTGAGCTTCGTGTAGGTACTACCGGTGGTGCAACGGTCGCCAGCGCCCACGTAGTCCAAGAGAGCGAGAAGTATCCTCGCGAACCAGGTGAGGCTGAGAAGATGCTACCGTGCTTGATACGGTGCATCCTACTTGAGCAGAACTATCCGTTTCCTCCAAGGTCATGAAAATTCCAGAGTGCGATTCCTGCCAGTTTTACTCTCAAAACCCCCACATCATCTGTGTAATTCACCTTACTTTACCTCTGTGAGTAGCTATGAGACACGATGCGATCGAGCTATATGAACCGATCAATATCCTTAAACAGATTGGTGAAGGATGGCCCAATTGTACAGATGTCAATGTATGGGGCAAAGATTCCTTTTCCAACACGTATGACTATTGTGCGGTTGAGCAACAGTGAGCTATGGTGCCATTCACCAACAGAATTGACTCGAGAACTCAAAGCTCAAATTGACTCTCTTGGCTCAGTGCGCCACCTCATTTCACCCAACAAAATTCACTATGCTCACATTGGCACCTGGGCGCTTTGCTTATCCAGAGGCCATAGCATGGGCATCCCCAGGTGTCCGCGATCGCGCAGCACAACAGAAAATTGAAGTTAGTTTTAATGCCGATTTGGAAAATGAACCGCCGCCTCAGTGGGTCACAGATTTAGACCAATTAATTTTCCGGGGTAGTCGATTCATGGATGAAGTTGTATTTTTTCACCGGAAGAGTTCTACTGTCATTCTTACCGATCTCATTGAAAACTTTGAACTCAATAAAGTTAGTAAGCAGTTTGGTCGGCTGCTTAAGTTAGTTGGCATTGTCGATCCTGATGGAAAAACTGCATTGGATTTGCGAATGACATTTTGGAGACAAAAGGAGCAGTCCCGTAGCTGCTTAAAGCGAATGCTTCAGTGGAACCCTGAAAAAGTTATCCTATCTCACGGTGGTTGGTATGAGAATAACGGTGCTGCTGAGTTACGCCGTGCTTTTCGCTGGCTTGAATAACTTTCAGAAGCAAGCTAACACTTCAGTGGAGCGGATGGGCGAGAGACATGGTGCTTCGTTTTAATGTACTGTGCCACCGCTCACCAAAAATTTTGGCGTTGCTTAATAATGGAATGATTTTAAGAGTTTTTAGGTGCGACGCAAGAAACAGCCCTGCTCCCAGGCTCGCAAAGAGATCCGGAGTTTTATTGGACAATAAAAAAAATTCCTAGATTTACATCTCAAATACAAACGCGCTTAGCGTTTATCGCAGTTATGAGCTACACTATTCTTTGACATTGATTCCCTGTTAGGTGCGCTTTCCGCATTAAGAATTAAATTCGCCACGGGTCGCACCTCTTGATGCAGCGCATCGCTATTCCCTATTACCTCTTCTCTGCTCCCTGCTCCCTGCTCCCTGCTCCCTAAAAACCCAGAACTTTGTACCTAACAGCAATTGCAAACCGCTATATAATGACTAATCACAAAAAGGGAAAAATTTACATCGTAGGTGCTGGTCCAGGAGATGTTAACTACTTAACCGTAAGGGGGCAACAACTACTGACTGAAGCTGAAGTGTTGGTATATGATGCTCTAGTAGATTCCCTTTTATTGCAACTGGTGCCCTGTGATTGTCAACTGTTTGATGTGGGGAAACGGGGTGGACGCCCTTCTACACCCCAAGCTAGGATTAACCAACTGCTAGTAGACCAATGCCGACAAGGCAAGCAAGTCGTCAGGCTAAAAAGTGGTGACCCCTTTATTTTCGGGCGCTCTAGCTCAGAAATTCAGGCATTGATTGCTGCTGAGTGTCAGTTTGAGGTGATACCAGGCATTTCCTCAGCCCTAGCCGCTCCCTTACTAGCGGGAATTCCTTTAACAGACTCCGTTTTGAGCAAATGCTTTGCCGTTGTCACTGCTCATCAGCCAGAGCAACTAGATTGGGAAGCACTAGCAAGAATCGACACCTTGGCGATTTTAATGGGAGGACGTCATCTAGGGGAAATTGTCCAACAGCTGCAACACTATGGGCGATCGCATCAGACTCCCATTGCTCTGATTCGGAATGGTGGACGCCCCCAGCAACAGGTTTGGCTGGGTACCTTAGGCACTATTGTAAACCAAACCCTTGGTATCTCCCTCTCACCTGTGGTAATTG
Organism: Moorena sp. SIO4A5; assembly: GCF_010672005.1. Taxonomy (NCBI): domain Bacteria; kingdom Bacillati; phylum Cyanobacteriota; class Cyanophyceae; order Coleofasciculales; family Coleofasciculaceae; genus Moorena; species Moorena sp. SIO4A5. The sequence continues at coordinate 3,541 of NZ_JAAHHZ010000247.1, forward strand.
TAGTTGGTGAAGTAGTGGGGTTAAGGGCATTTATGGGATTACCTGATCAAGACCAGT
>NZ_JAAHHZ010000247.1:3689-7033 GCF_010672005.1 Moorena sp. SIO4A5
ACCCGTTCCGCTAGTCAATCCCAGAAATTTAACCAGCTCCTGGAACAAGAAGGAGCGACTATTATCGAAATGCCCACCTTGGTGATTACTCCTCCTTCTAGTTGGGCTGGATTAGATTATGCGATCGCTAATCTCGCTAACTTCGATTGGTTGATTCTCACCTCTAGCAATGGGGTGGATTACTTTTTTAAACGATTATTGAATAATGGTAAAGATGCCCGTGCTTTAGTCGGGATTAAGATTGCTGTGGTGGGTAAGAAAACTGCTGCCAGTCTGAAACAACACAATTTACAACCCGACTTTATCCCACCAAACTTTGTAGCTGATTCTTTGGTGGAACATTTTCCAGAGTCTTTAACTAACAAACAAGTGCTTTTCCCCCGAGTCGAAACCGGTGGGCGAGAGGTGTTAGTAAAAGAACTAACGGAAAAAGGTGCTCAAGTGGTAGAAGTTGCTGCCTATGAGTCTGGTTGTCCAGATTACATGGCTCCTGCTATTTTAGATGCTTGGCAACAGAGAGCAATAGATATTGTTACGTTTGCTAGTTCTAAAACCGTGAATAATTTTTACAAACTTCTCAACCAATCCTTTAACGCTTCAACGGACACTAACCAACCCTACTCTAATGCCGACCGCGAACAATCTGCACCCTTAAACACTCTCCATTCCCTTTTAGACAATGTCTGTATCGCTTCCATTGGTCCCCAAACATCCGAAAGCTGTCGCCAATTGCTAGGTAGGGTAGATGTAGAAGCAGTTGAATATACTTTAGAAGGTTTAACTGAGGCGATTGTGGCATGGGAGACTGAGAGAGGGGGAAAGACATAGGGTGCATCTGATTGGTGGAACAGGCATCAGGCGTGGAACAGGCATCTTGCCTGTTTCAATCCCTACTAAACAGCCTTATTTGCCAGAAATAGGAGTTTTATATCATCTCAGAATAATTACCCTTAATAATAAAAATCTCCCTATCTCCCTATCTCCCCATCTCCCCACACCTCCCACCCTCTCCTTAATTATGGGTATTCAAGCAGACTTGATATTAGGGCTTTTCCCCAAGGATGAGAGTTGTTTGTGTAGGCAAAGGAATAACCTTAATATTTTTAAATCCTGTCTTTTCGAGCCATAGGGCAATTTCTTCTTTAGAGCGATTGCCCGATTCGGAATGAAAGCCAATCATTAAGTACAGTTCCATCATTGTACTGCGCAATGACTGCTTAGGATTATCTTCTGGATTTATAAACTCCTGCACGATCAGCAATCCACCTGGCAATAGAGCATCGTAAGCTTTGGACAATAGCCTCAGACATTGCTCGGGAGATATATGACGCAAGACTGCAGAAAGCAGAACGACATCATAGTCGGGATCAAACTCAGTGGTATGAAAATCCGCCGACCATAGGGTAATTCGCTCTTGGAGATTGTATTGCTTCAAGAGGCTGAGGGCGATTTCTAAAGGTTCTTTGAGATCGACAACTACAGCTGTTAAATCAGGATTAGCATTACGGAACTGCTCCAGGCTGAAAGCCCCGTGTTTTTAAACCGGGGATGAAAGCCAGGTAGCGACTTTAGTCGCCGTGAAAAAGATTAAGTCACGACTTGACGGATTACGCTAAACAAGTTAATATAAAAATATAACATAATAGGTCGAGTTCTGATGATCATCTTAGAGTTTAAAGCATACGGCAAAGCTGCCCAATATAAAGCCATAGACGAGGCAATTCGGACAGTTAAGTTCATTCGGAATAGTTGTATTCGTTTATGGATGGACAACAAGGGAACAGGAAAATACGATCTTAGTAAGTACTCTAAGGTGTTAGCGAAAGAATTCCCTTTTGCCAATGAGTTAAACTCTACTGCCCGACAAGCTGCCGCTGAAAGGGCATGGTCATCAATATCTCGCTTCTTTGAAAACTGCAAGAATAAAATCCCTGGGAAAAAAGGTTATCCCCGCTTTAAAAAGCACTGTAGGTCGGTTGAGTACAAACAGTCAGGATGGAAGTTATCTTCTGAACAAAAATCAATTACTTTTAGTGATAAGAAAGGAATTGGGAAACTAAAACTCAAGGGTACCTGGGACTTGTGGCGTTTTGACAAGAAGCAAATCAAGCGGGTTAGAGTAGTCAAAAGGGCTGACGGGTACTACGTTCAATTTTGCATTTCTGTCGATGTAAATGAACAACTGGAACCCGCAGATGCAACTGTAGGATTAGACGTAGGACTAAAAGAATTCTATACCGATTCCAGAGGAGGCACTGAACCTAACCCACGCTTTTACAGGAAAGGTGAAAAGCGTCTAAAGTTTTATCAACGTCGAGTTTCTCGTAAAAAGAAAGGCTCATCCAATCGTAAAAAAGCCATTAATAGATTAGGTAGACAGCACCTCAAAATAAGTAGGCAGCGTGAAGAACATGCAAAGAGACTTGCACGTTGCGTAATCCGGTCTAACGACCTGGTAGCCTATGAAGACTTGAGGGTTAAAAACCTGGTTAAAAACCATTGTCTTGCTAAATCTATTAATGACGCAGGTTGGCATCAATTTAGAAAATGGTTAGAGCATTTTGGCAAGAAGTTTGAAAGGGTCACGGTTGCAGTGAATCCTGCTTATACAAGCCAGAATTGCTCTGAATGCGGCGAGGTCGTGAAGAAATCACTATCAACCAGAACTCACACCTGCAAATGTGGTTGTGAATTAGACCGCGACCACAATGCTGCGATCAATATTCTAAAAAAAGCCTTGGGTACGGTGGGGCACACCGGAACCTGGGTTATAGACCCGAACTCTTCAGGAGATCTGGCCTCTACTGTTCTTGATTCCGGTCAGGATCAGCAAGCTGGGTCGTTGAGTGAAGAATCCCCGCGTCTTTAGACCGGGGAGTGTCAAAAAGAGCAATGCTGTAGCTTCCAGAGCCTCCTCCTAAATCCAGCATTTTACGCCTATTGTTCAGGTTAGTATATTCAGCCAGCACTGCTCCTTGTCCTGCCATAGCTAGGTTATGCCGACCTTTGATATAGCTTGTCCAATAGGTAGCAGCATCAACAAAACCATTCTCAAAGGGAAAATCTGGTCTACCTTCACGGATCAGCTGGTCTAGATTGCCCCAAGTGTACCAGAAATTGGTAATATGGACGATGTAATCACCTTGATACTCTGGCTTGTCTGGTATTAAAAATTTAGAAGCGACTTGAGAGTTTTTAAAATTACCCTCTTCTTTTTCCAGCAGACCTAATCCAGCACAGGATTCAAGAAAAGCTTGGACAAAACCAGGATTAGCTTTGAGGTGATCGGAGACTTCTCGGGCAGAAATAGGTTGTTCCAGTAAAGGAAATATTCCAAGTTTTAT
>NZ_JAAHHZ010000248.1:0-6988 GCF_010672005.1 Moorena sp. SIO4A5
GCAAAGCGACCAACAGTAATCGCAAACAGATTACACAAAATCATTACTATCCCCACTGTGGGACTCCACTCTGGGGTCACCGGAACAGAGGTTTCCACAGCAGCTAACAAAATTGAGTTAATCAATGTAGTTTCTCCCATATTGATGAATTGATCAGCAATCAAAGCAATCATAAGAATTTTCGGGGAGAAAAATCTCAACTTGTTTTAAGAATTTACATTTGGAGAGTGATCACAGCCTCAGAATTTATGTAAAGTTATGCAAATTTTGGTAAATTGTATAGAGTAACTATATCTTGAGCAGTTTTCCAGTGACTCAATCTGACCAGAGTCAGCCAGTAAAAGCAAACCAGATGGCTGTATGGGGAATCTTTAGTTCAACTTTCCTAACTATCTTTCTAGCCGAGATGGGCGACAAGACCCAATTGGCAACACTACTTATCACTGCCGAATCCCAGTCTCCATGGATTGTGTTTGTTGGTGCTGCCGCAGCACTGATATCTACTAGTTTGCTAGGTGTACTGATTGGTCATTGGCTGGCTAAGCGCTTCTCCCCTGAGATGATGGATACTGCTGCCGGAACACTTTTACTGTTGATATCAGTTATGCTTCTGTGGGACGCAATCAAACTGAATTAGTTATGAATGAGTGATTAGACGATGGATTGGCAATTACTAGGACTAAGTTTCCTAACGGTATTTTTAGCTGAAATTGGAGACAAAAGCCAATTTGCAGCGATCGCACTCAGTGGTAGTCTCAATTCCCCCCGTACTGTGTTTTTGGGAACTATAGCGGCACTGATACTTGCTAGCTTTCTGGGTGTAGTAGCTGGGGGAGGGGTGGCTCATCTGTTGCCTACTCGTCTACTTAAAGCGATCGCAGCCATTGGCTTTGCTTTGATGGCATTACGGCTATTGTGGCCTTCAGAAAGAACGGTGGAGGATTGATCCTCTACCACCCCACCTCCCTTTCACCTGATTAACCTGACAATAATGTCCACAAGATCCACGAGAATGAATCAGCCCTGGGGTTAGGGGGAGTGTGGGAGCAAGTTACGAACAGACCAATCTACGATAGTCTTTATAGCACCAGTTAAGTAGTGTAGTCCCTGCCATTAACTTGATTGCTTCTAGCAGCCAGTAGCCTTCATGCATTTGCACCATTCCTGCTGGCATGCCACTCACTGGCTCTAGAAGATTCAGTTGTAGAGCCATGGCGCTCATCTGGGGTGTCATGATGTAGGTATAAATAATTGCGATCCCTACCATGAGCAGGGATAATAAAATAGACCAGCGTCTGACGTAATGATAAAGATTAGAATTACCACGCAGGACTAATAGGCTGGCTAATATTAAAGCGCCACACAAAAGCTCAACACGATTAAATGTCCAGAAAATTGAATAGCCAGCTGTAGCAAAACTAGCCTGACTCATCATGCCAGCTGTAGACATGCATGGCATGATCACAAAGTCTATAACCAAACTGCTACTGAGCCAAAACCCTAAAGCAAACATGGCAATGGTTCGCCAGCGGCTCTGCTGTGAATCCACGCCAAAAACAGCGTTCATAAAATTTCCTCTACTTTCTATCCTGCTCTTAGCTTAACCAATTGTTTTTGCAAAAAGTGTGAAGTATTTTTGCAAAAAAAAGTATTTTTGCAAACAAATTTTAAATTAATCGTCAGGACTAATCTCAAATCCAGTTGAGTAATACTGTAAGCATATGCGCGAAGCGCAGGCTACGCCAACAGCCGTCAGCATATGCGCGAAGCGCAGGCTACGCCAACAGCCGTCAGCCTAATCCTTAAAATAAACATCGTTCGCGTAGCGTGCGCCAATGCCCACACGGGAGAATTTAATAGTTCGAGATTTTACAGGATTTAAAGTCTGGGGATTTGCCCATCTAAGCATTCAGGAATTGGCCTGTAGCTGATAGCTGATAGCTGATAGCTGATAGCTTACGATAAATTTTCTTGAACTGTCTGTTGTAGTTGTTGGGTCAACATCTCCACTGTTCCTGCTCGGTTTTGTCTGTAGGACTGAAAATGCTCTTTGAGGTTTATGGGATCTCCAATACGGAGCTTCGCTTTCCGGTGTCCTTTCGGCAAAGGTCGATCAAACTTAAACACTTCCCGCTCTAGTCGAGTTAGGGTATCTAAAAAACGCTCTGGTGTAGGAGAGGCCGCAACATAACCATCGTAAATTGCATCAAAGTTAAGCAGGCGGAGAGTAGCTTGGTAAATTGATTCATAAGTGGTTTCATCAAACTGGTCTAACTCTTGAGCACGGGATTTTAAGACTGACTGAATTTTATACACTCGTTCTCGGATTGGTGTCATGGTTGCCGGTGTTATCTCTAGCTTCTGTTCACACTCAATCAACAGATGAGTTTTGAGCTGGTTAATCCGTTGGTTCCAATCGATCTGAGTGGTTTGGTCTAGATTAAGGTCGTATTCAGTCTCCAAGCGAAGAATTACTTGCTCAGCAACACCCCGTAAACGCCCATAGAAGTTTGGTGCGATCGCATTAATTTTGAACGCCTTCTCTAGACGGGACAGGGTCTGATCAATCACCGGCTTCATGGAATCAGTGTACTGGTACTTCAGACTTACCGGTACTAAATAGAGATTAGGAACAGGTTCACCCTGTTTCACCATTTGGTTCATTGCCTGTAGAGGCAGTTGAATAGCTCCCGTTCGGAAAGGCATAACCGTATCATTTTGATAAGAGCAGCCCCCTTCGGGGAAAATCACCAAATCACAACTTGGTTGCTTCAGTAACTTTAGGGTTTGGGCAATGCTGGTGCGATCGCCTAAACCCCTTCGAATCGAGTAGGCTCCTATCAGCGGCAGAAATTTTTTCATCCATCCCCGGAAACTCTCGTAAGCCACAACATAGTGAAAGAGTTGCCCTAACCGAGTTGATAACAGAAACAGAACCATCCCATCATCAAGGGTAGGATGATTGGGGAGATAAACCACCCGTTCCTCTTCCAAGCGAGCCAGTTTCTCTAGGTCCGTAGACTCAACCACTAACTTCAGTTGATAAAAATTATCGGCGACTAGATCAGAAAAGCTTTGACAGATGCGGGTTAATAGGGGATTGAGCCTAGGTGCATAGAATTGAGGGCTTGACAAAACAGACATAGCATGTATTCCAGGAGGAGATCGGAAGATTAGGGAGATGGAGAGATCATAAATACTTTAAACAGTTTGACTTGAAATAAATTATTGTGCCATTTTGCCATTGTCGATGGTCCCATTATTCCCCACCTTTGCTCCCTTCGGGATTTTCCTCACTACAGACAGATGCCATAGTTGTACCGGATCAATTATGGTTTGCCTACTAACCTTTCACATTAGAATTATCAAATAACAAGAATCATCAGTAGTGTCAACATGTTAGATGGTGAAGTCAAACAAAAAACGGCGTCATATACCGCTACGTCACCCTTGATCCTAGCTCTAAAGAGATTGAGCTTGCGTGCGCCGCTTCTGTTTTCGGTAAACTTTATCAAAATTACTATAGCCTTAGTCTTATCCTTAGTAATTTTGGATACTCCCTCAACCCAAGCCGTTGAGTTAGCGGATGGGAGAGTTTCATTTGAGAAATCTCCTAGGTTGTTGGATGCAGTAACTACGTTTAATCAAGCTGATGTGCGAGGAGCAACATACTATTTCACCGTGGACTTACCAGGGGATATTGGTGAACCACTCCAAAGATTAACTATTAATCAGCGTCAAGGAGGATATAAGATTCAATTCTATCCCGAGAAATCCTCAGCATTTGAAGGAACCTACCAAGACCGGGGTCAGCCGTTATCTCTGGGAAGGGTCACAAAAGACGACTCAACCAAAACAATTTCAGTTACCTTCGATCCACCAGTAAACCCAGGAAAAACCATTACTGTTGGGCTTCGTCCTGTTCGCAACCCACGATGGGGTGGTGTCTATCTGTTTGGCGTTACAGCTTTCCCCCCTGGAGAGAACCCCTACGGTTTATATTTAGGTGTTGGACGTTTACAGTTCTATTCTCCAGCGGGAGATAGGCTCAATTTTAGATAACATCTTCGGAACATTCCTTGGATGTTAATTGTTAGTTCATTATTAATTATGAATGATAAAGTTAAAATTAACAATTAACAATTAACACAATCAACCATTTTAAAACTCATTAACCAGACTTGATTTAACCTTTTGCCTGATTATGGGACAAACCATTATTCAAGTAGACGCTTTCACCAGTAAACCCTTTACAGGAAATCCTGCTGCTATCTGTGTTTTACCAACTGCTCAAGATGACAGTTGGATGCAAAACGTAGCGCGAGAGATGAATTTATCTGAAACCGCATTTCTAGTCAAGCAAGAGGATGGTTTCAATTTGCGTTGGTTTACACCAACAGTGGAAGTCCCCTTATGCGGTCACGCCACCCTAGCTAGTGCTCATGTTCTTTGGTCAGAGGGACATCTGTCCCCTGATCAAATGATTCGGTTCTACACCAAGAGTGGATTGCTGATGGCTCAGCGCCAGGGTGAGTGGATTCAACTAGATTTCCCGGTGAATCCCTCAGAAGTTATCAGTACTCCAGAAGCACTCAGCCAAGCCTTGGGTGTACCGATCAAGTGGGTTGGGAAAAATTCCCTAGGCTATTTGGTCGAGGTAGAGTCGGAAGAGTTGCTCAAGCAGATGCAGCCCAATTTCCAACTGATGAAAACCTTACCTCTGTCTGCGGTAATTGTGACTAGTTGGGCTGACAGTGATTCAGAATACGACTTTGTTTCCCGATTCTTTGCCCCCAGATTGGGAATTGATGAAGACCCAGTTACAGGTTCTGCCCATTGTTGTCTCGCTCCCTTCTGGCGCAATCGCAATAGTAAAGATCAGTTCTTAGCCTACCAAGCCTCCTCTCGGGGTGGTGTAGTAAAGGTTAACTATACCGGTAGCGATCGCGTTTTTCTGAGTGGACAAGCAGTTACTATCCTGCGCTCAGAATTGCTCATCTAATCCTGAAGGTTAACACTCAATCAAACCACCTACCCTTCTCGAACGCCAAAGGCGAACAACATTCTACATTCTGCATTCTACATTCTGCATTCTGACAGACAACCTTGGCCTTTTGGCCAAGCGATCGCGTTCAACCTTCAACCTTCAACCTTCAACCTTCAACCTTCAACCTTCAACCTTCAACCTTCAACCTTCAACCTTCAACCTTCAACCAGACCCAGAACCCACTGCCTCAGAAATTGAACTCATGCCTCTTTCCTCCAACTTCTGCAACAGCCCTTGCAGAATCTGCCTTACCATCCATGGACCGTTATAAATCCAACCCGTGTACACCTGAATTAGACTAGCACCTGCGGTAATCTTCTCCCAAGCATCCTCCGCCGTAAAAATGCCTCCAACCCCTATAATCGGTAAGGTTCCTTGAGTTTCCTGCCAGATAAACCGAATTACCTCTGTAGAACGTTGACGCAACGGTGCTCCACTAATCCCTCCAGCTTCTTCCGTTACCGGTTTGCCCGTTGCCGCAATCCGTTGTGTTTTAAGCAGATCCCGACGGATGGTAGTGTTAGTGGCAATAATCCCAGCTAACCCATAGCTTTGGGCAAGCTCAAGGACATCTGCGATCGCATTCCACTCTAAATCCGGGGCAATCTTGACCAGAATCGGCTTTTGGGAAACGTTTTCCTGTTGCAGAGCATCTAAGATCAGACTAAGTTGACTGGCATCCTGAAGCGATCGCAATCCTGGTGTATTTGGTGAACTCACATTAACCACAAAGTAATCCCCCAATTCCCTCAACAGGCCAAAACTCGACCGATAGTCATCTGCTGCCTCTGCTAGGGGTGTTACTTTAGATTTACCTAGATTAATCCCAACCTGTAACCTGTTAACCTTCAACTGTTCTACTTGTAACCTGTTAACCTTCAACTGTTCTAATCGAGCAGCCATTGCTATAGCCCCAAGATTATTAAATCCCATCCGATTCAGAGCAGCTTTGTCTTCTACCAAGCGAAATAAACGAGGACGAGGATTTCCCGGTTGACCGTGAAAGGTTACAGTACCCAGTTCAGCAAAGCCAAACCCTAAGCTTCCCCAAATTCCAGCAGCCACACCATCTTTATCAAATCCTGCTGCTAAACCCATAGGGTTGGGGAAGTTTACTCCCCAGAGGGTTTGTTCGAGGCGACCATCATTTAAGCAAAACCTTTGCTGTAATTGACCCTTAACCCAGTGACCTAGAGTAGATTCCTGATTCGATGACAGCCAGCTCAATAGCGCTAGAGTTCGATTGTGTAACCATTCTGGATCTGTCTTCAACCCAGAAAATAAAATTGGACGAATGGTAGATTGGTAAATATCCATAATACTGAGTGAGTCCGTAGCTCAATGGGTCAGTAGGTCAGCGAGTTAGTAAATCAGTGCTGAACAAAATACTCCACCATCTGGCTAGTTGTTATTAACAACTGTGGATTTACTTCAATTTTTAATTTACCCATTCAAACGTCATACTTTGATTGATTCTTTGATTAATTAGTTGCGTTATGACCAAACCCTAAAAAAAGGGCGTTGTTTGGGTAACTTAAAATGACATTTTTATCACTGAGTTACAATCAGTTTTTGCAACTCTTACTCCCTACTCCCTACTCCCTACTCCCTACTCCCTACTCCCTACTCCCTACTCCCTACTCCCTACTCCCTCAAACCACCCGACGGGGAGTTAGGTGATCCCTCCTGACGGTAACCATAAAAATCAATCCGATATTCCGTAATCTTTACACCAGTTTGTGCCTCAATTTGCTTGAGCAAGTCTTCCGGTAGTTCTACATAAACATCAAGAATCTGGTTTGTATCCAGGCAATTGACATGGCTATGAGTATCGCTGATATTGCCGTACAACCGTCCATCCGAGCGCTCAATACATTCAATAATACCTTGACTGGATAGGGCATCTAAATTCTGGTAAACAGAAGTATGACCAATAACTTT
>NZ_JAAHHZ010000249.1:0-6929 GCF_010672005.1 Moorena sp. SIO4A5
GCTGGGTCTACCAATTTAACGTCTGGGGGTAATATTTCCCGCAGGATCGGTTCTAGATGGGGATAATGAGTACAGCCATAAACTAGGGTATCGATTTGGGCTGCTAGCAAAGGTTCTAGGTACTGCCGTGCTATCGCTTTAGTGTAGGGTTCGCACAAGCGATTTTGCTCCACTAATGGCACAAACTCCGGACAACCCACTTGCCATACCTGAGCAGTTGGTTCAACCTCCAAAATAGCATTTCGATAAGCATTGCTGGCAGCCGTAGCTGGTGTAGCAATCACCCCAACGCGACGACCTTGGTGGACTGCCGCACGGGCACCCGGTAGAATCAGCCCCAGAATTGGGATGTCAAACTCACTACGCAGAGTTTCCAATGCCAGAGCCGAACTGGTATTGCAGGCCATCACCACCATTTTGACCTCCTGTCGCACCATCCAGCTGAGAATCTCGAAGCCGAACTGCACGATTTCATCCGCAGACCTGGTACCGTAGGGTAGCCGTGCTGTGTCAGCAAAGTAAATAATTGATTCGGATGGTAGTTGTTTGTATAGTTCCCTCAGAACAGTCAGACCCCCCACACCACTGTCGAAAATCCCGATGGGACGACTCTGGGGTTGAGTTCGAGAGATCAAAATTGGGTTATTGATCATTGGTTAAGAATTGGCACCTACCCACCCAGGGGCAAGAAACAGATTACTTGGGTTCGCTCAAAACAAGAAAATCGTTAGATTATAGGTTAACAATTATCAATTAAGAATTGACACAATATTAGAACTCAACTTAGGTCAACCGATTTTGCCGAATATATAGGAGGATGCCACGAGCGATCGCTCTAGCCATCTGGCTGCGATAGGCGGCAGTTTTCAGTTTAGCTGAGTCTTCATAGCCGGTTAGAAAACCAACTTCTACCAAAACTGCTGGCATGGAGGTTTTCCTGAGCACATAAAACCTCGCCCGTCGGGTACGTCGGTCACTAACATCCACGCTCCGCAAGATAGTGTAGTGGATGGTTTGGGCAAGACTCTGACCAGTAGAGTAGTAGTAAGTCTCTAATCCATTCACATCCGGTCGCTTACCCCCGATAGCATTGGCGTGGATGCTTACAAATAAATCAGCATCAGTCCGTTCTGCCACTTGAACTCGTCCATTCAGACTGATGAATCGGTCATCTGAGCGAGTCATGACAACCTGAATCCCCTGTTTTTCCAACAGCGCTTCCACCTGTCGGGAAATCGACAAATTAACATCCTTCTCTTGTATACCCCCAAGCCCAATAGCACCAGGGTCTTTGCCACCGTGTCCGGCATCAATGACCACTACCAGGCGCTCTTTGGGAACCCGACGTCTGGGAATTGGTGGGCGAGTCCGGTTAGGCGGTGGCACAGGAATCGAGTTAGGCGGTGGCACAGGAATCGAGCGGGGGGGTATCCTGGTTGGCCTGCGTGATATCAATGGTCTCAGTTGCAGAGCCAACAGCTGATCATTGAGCTGATTGAGGCTACCAATCCGGGTACCGTTTGATGGCTGTACCAAAATCAGCACCGTGTTTTTGTCCTCCTGTCGCACCATCACTTCTGATACGGGACTAGTGGTATTAAGTTGAGGGCCACTGAACTTCTCAGCTAGTTTGGCATTCGGTATAGTAATTTGGTAAGCCTTTGAACGAGGATCCCATTTGCTAGTGGCTCTGACCCGTTGGTTAGCTTTAATCAACAGCTGAGTCTGATTGCTAGCCAATTCCACTGACCCAATGGTGGCTAACTTACCGGTATTAGCCGAGCCACGGGATTGAATCGGTTTCGTTGGCACTTTGGATGTTGGTCCATTATCTAACCTTTGAGCCGGGACACCCCTAGGGAAAATCAACACCCCCCCCAATCTTTCACTGAACGATGCTAGCCAATCAGGGCTGTCACTATCCACATTCAGGGTCATCCGGACAATCGGTGGGGACTCTTTTTTCTTTTCAAACTCGATTTTGCTAACCCCGTAGCGATTTACCTCCAAATCTTCCCCTAACAGACTCTCGGCAATCGTAACCCCTTCTAGGTCGATGTTAATGCGGCGGTTATTGCGACTTCGTTCGATTTGAATGATGGGTTTCCCACCATCGGTACTGACAAAAAATCCATTTCTATTGATCTGAAAGCCTTGTCGGCGAATCCCCGGATTGGATCTCGGAATAGTTGGATTGGATCTCGGAATAGTTGGCCGTGGTGGAGGGGATTGAGTGCGGGTCGGTGGCTCAGCCGGTGGTATAGATGGCGGTGCTGGGTTAGGCAGAACCGGCAGTGACCCTCGATAAGGCTGAGGTAATTGTACAGTCCACTGATTGGGGCTAATACCCCGAAATTTTACCTGCTGGGGGTCTATAGTGTAACCAGGAGCCAATTCAACCACAATCCGAGTGGTTTGTCTCTCAAATTGACCCACTCGCACTTCTCGAATCCCCCCGCTTAGACGCTGATTTGTTGATGGACCTCCGACGTTAATTCCTGGTAAATCAATGACTAACCGGGTAGGATTAGAAATGAGTTGGGCTGTGGGTTGTACACCCACATCAGTCGTAAATTCCAGGCGATTCTGATTGCGATCATATTGCCAAAATAGTAGTTCACGGGCTTGAGCCGCCAATGAAAATAGAGAAAATGTCAAAGAGCTGGAGAGTAGCAGTAGCCAGCGAAACCTCACAATTCTTACTCCTGTATCATGTATCTTAGGTAATTGGTTATAGCAATTGGTTATAGCAATTGGTTATAGCAATTGGTTATACCAGCTGTTAGCGGTTAAGTATTAGACCCCAACAGCTGCCTAGAGTAGGCTATAGTTAACCGCTAATCCCTAACCGCTCACGATGAATACCCCTAATTAATAGCCCAGTCAAGCAATGTCTAGTCTGTCTGATGAATCAGATTAATCTGATTCATCTGATTAAAACCGTTAACAGACTCGGACGTAGAGTAGCTTGGTTAAGTTTCAAGAGTTTCAGTATACACGGGTTGCTCTGAATCGAAAATTTGGTTTTAGTTAACACACTTAGCTTTGTCAAATCTTAAAGCATACACAATCAACTAAATTGAACAGGATTCTTCAAGAATCCTGCATCAATAATTGTCTTTAATCAGCCAGCTCAGATACCATTAGAACAAGTCTCAAGACTCTCCAGCTGTTTCCACCTGCTCAGATGGCTCTTGAAAGACCAACCGCAACAAAGGCGGAGCAATAAAAGTCGTTAAGATAACCATCATGATAATCGCTGCTTCAGTTGCTTCTGAAAGAGCACCACTTGCTGAACCAACACCAGCAAAGACTAGCCCCACTTCACCTCTGGGAATCATGCCAACCCCAATAGCCAGACGGTTAATTCCTGATTGACCAAAGACTGTCAATCCTGTGATCACCTTACCAAGAATTGCCACCACAATCAGGAAAGTTGCCAAGATCAAACCCTCGCGATTACTGGGAACTGCTGGGTTAAGGACACTCAAATCAGTTTTGGCTCCCACTGTAACAAAGAAGATCGGCACAAGTATATCTGCCACTGGTAAGACCTGTTCTTCCAATTCTCGACGCTTATCCGTCTCTGCCAAGACTAGCCCAGCAGCAAAGGCTCCCAAAATGGCTTCTAATTGGATAGCTGTGGCAATATAGGACAAGACAAAGGCAAAAATGAGTGCTGTCAGTAATACCTGACCTCGTGTTTTCATTTCCTTGACCAAGGCAACGAAATACGGACCGAGGAAGCGACCGATTAGAATTGCTCCAACTAGGAAGACACCAGCACTAATAATCAAATAGATCACATTAGTGATCACGACTTCCCCAGTTTTTGCCAAACTAGCCACTACAGCCAGGACGATAATTCCTAAGACATCATCGAGTACAGCAGCACCAATGATAATTTGCCCTTCTTTAGAACTGAGCTGTCCAATTTCTGCTAGGACTTTAGCGGTAATCCCGATACTAGTGGCAGTTAGGGCAGCACCAGCGAAAATAGCAGGGACAGCAGAAATATCAAATAGGTAAGCTAAACCAGCAGTACCAGCAGCAAAGGGAACAACCACCCCAACTACAGCTACCACAGCGGCCTGCGGACCAACACGGATCAGTTCTTTGAGGTCAGACTCTAGTCCAATTTCAAATAACAAGATGATCACGCCGAGTTCCGCTAAGACGGAAATCACCTCGCTAGTAGACTGAAATACTGAGTTGGTAGCTTCTGGGGTTAGACCAGCGGTAGTTTGGAGAAAGGTCATCATTACGGAATTGCTAGCCGCACTGCCCCCTTCTGGGAAAACTAGCAGATTTAGGGCAGAAACCCCGACAACTACACCACCGACCAATTCCCCTAATACCGGTGGTAAGTTAATCCGAGCACAAATTTCGCCTCCGAGTTTACTGGCGAAGTAGATCACCACTAGACTCAATAGCACTCCTGCAAGAACCAGTGACCCGTTTTCTGCTTCATTAGCAGTGGCTTCAGTTGCTGTTGCCAATAGGTATGGGAGAGGGTGTTCAGGGGGGAGGAATGGTATGGGGGTGAGGAGATTCACCCAGGCAGTTATATCAGCCATGTAGTTGCGAATAAATCATTCATTATACTTTACAAAAATTATGGCAACCCTTGAGCCTCTCAGGTCTAATCAGGGGCTCAAACTAAGCTAGTACTGTGTCAATTTAGTTTTGAGGGTTAGGTGTTAGGTGTTAGGTATTAGGTGACAAGTTAAACAAAAATGCCGTTTGTCAAGCCTTGATTAATAAATATTTATAAAACCTTGGCCAAAAGGCCACGCTACGCGAACAATTGCTTTCTGTAATTAGGATAGGGGTATTTAGCTCCATGGCGTAAGTATGAAGAACAGTTTTTGCCCTAGGTATTGATGATAATGCTTACGCTAGTCTAACTCATGGCTAAGGACCCTTCCCCCGGCAGTAGCGGATCGTCTCTGACAAATTAAGATTTGGAAGCGCTGTAGCATAGTGATCAACTGAAGAACACAGGGCAGGGGAAAAAGCTGATGGCACACTCACACGGGAGAATGCGGGAGCGTGGTAGCCCCGCGATTTTAATCCGGGTCAGAAGTTACAGCAGTCGAAGCCTAGTTTAGGACAGTCACTTTTCCTCAAACCTATCCGGGAGGAAACGCGACACGGCAGTGCGAGCAATCCCTCGCACTGCCGTGAAAAGTGTATAATAATGAAGTGAGTAAGGACAGACGCCTACGTGACGAAGCGACTCTAGTACCGGAGAAATACCGACCCTGGCCAAAAGGCCACGCTACGCGAACAAAGATGGCATTGCGTTAATCCTCAGGTGCGCTTTCCGTTCGCCGTAGGCGACGCTTTCGGCAAAGCCGACGCTGCGCGAACGCGAACGGCCAATTAAATTCGCCACGGGTCGCACCTCTTGGATCTTTCCATCCACGAATTCGTTCTTTCGATTCCCCACCAAGCTTTGACTGGTACAAACCCACTTTTACCTTCTTTTTCCTTCTGAGCTTTGGATGGTTTCGCCGAAAGCTTAAATCTAATTTTGGTCATAATCTGAGGATAAATTTTCTCTAATTCCTGTGTCAGCTTTTCATCGGTGATATCCGCCGGTCTTGTAAGATGGTAATCTTGGCAATATTGACGGGTTTAGATTTGAAGTAATCAATGTGGTTAGACAACATTTCAATTAATCCCACATCGTCAGACACCGAGGCTTTGGTACAGTGACTAAAAAAAGGGAAACCCAAGGTATCTACTGCTAGATGTCTTTCATTAGTAGCTTTGTAAAAACAAAATCCTTTGGAAGAGATGCTGGCATTGCAGGTGTTTTTCACTGCTTGGGAGTCGATAATCATCAGGGTTGTCCATTGCCCTTTTTTTTTACTTGCTCACGTACTCGACGATGTAGGATGTCCCTAATTTCTTCGATTACTCCTTGCGTACGCCACTGTTTGTAGTACCAAAACACTGTGGAATAGGGAGGTAAGTCTTTAGGTAAATCACACCAATTACAACCATTCTTGAGTTGGTACAAGATACCATCTAATATCTGCCTCTTACTCCACAATGGTTGTCTAGTTTGCTTCTTTTTGGGCAACAGAGGCTCGATTATTTCCCATTCAAGATCACCTCGACTAATTGAGTACGGCATTTTTTCCCTATTTTACTCCATTACTGAGATCTCAAATGGGTTCTATACAAAACCGATCACCCATAAAGGCGACCCTCTCTTACGGTAACTTCAAAGGCAGTAACTCTTGCTCAAATAGACTTCGATTTGTACAAACAGTCCCAGTGGTCTGGATTACAGACCATTGTAATGGTTATTCGCACCCGCCATCATAGGAACAAGACTACCCGTGAGGTGATGTTTTACCTCACTTCTTTACCACCCCTCAACACGTCGGGCTTAGCAATCCGACAACACTGGTCCATTGAAAACCAACTCCACGCTCGTATTAGATGTCACCTTTGGGGAGGATGCGACGCGGATTCGTACAGGGCATGCACCACAGAATATGGATTTACTCAAGCGCGCTTAGTCTCAATCTACTCAATCTTGAAACGAGTTATAAACGCAGTACTCGTCAAAAAGTCAAACGAGCCAGTATGGTACCAAGGTATATGCTTAAGGTTTTAAAAGCTTCAATTCCCCTACAGTCTAACTTATCTGAGGCATAATTTTTCGCCGCTGTACCCTGCAGCGTTTACCAATCAGAAGTGGTATCGCCAGAATTGGATGACAGTGGAATTTAGTTTGGTATATCGTTGGCACAGTGCCCTTCCCGAGACTCTGACCTATGACAGTAAGCAAATTCCGATGGTGGATAGCCTCTGGAATAATGAGATGCTGATCAATAAAGGCTTGGGACCATTGTTTGAGGAGACCTGTTCCCAACCAGGCACCAAAATTGGTTTGTTCAACACGGCAGAAT
>NZ_JAAHHZ010000025.1:0-8215 GCF_010672005.1 Moorena sp. SIO4A5
GAACCGCTTCAATGCCCATGCGCTCGAACACAAGCTCACACTGAAAGGACTTACCCTCCCCCTTCCGTCCATGAATTCCCAGAATTAGAGGCACACGGACATGGGGTATATCAAGGAAGTTTTTAGTAATGTGAACCGCCAGTTTATCGATAAACCGGGGAGAAATGTAATAGTGCTGGGACATACAAACAGGTGCTCTGGTGATAATCTCGTCAAATCCGGCAATTTTTTAGCTGTCCGGCAAAATTCATCCCACACCTAATGCTACGCATTAGGTGTGGGATGAATTTTGCACAGGGTATTAATAAAATTGCTATAATACATTTTACTGATAAACAAAGCCGTTCGCGTAGCGTGGCCTACGGCCTTAAATGCTGGTTTGTCAGCCACCTACGTTCCTAAAAAACAGAACTTATTGTATTGTTCCGGCGCGGAGGGGCATCCCGTGTCGTTAATAAAGCTTACCGAGTATCCTAAGCGATGGCTGGAGTTGGTAAGAAGCCCACACTGTAATCTTCGGCGAAGCCGACGCTACGCGAACGATTCAGTGTGGGAGTATGTCACCCTATTGGAAATACTATTACAGTTTGTTGAAGGTTGAAGGTTTAACCTTCAACCTTCAAGATTCAACCTTCAACCTTGGCCAAAAGGCCACGCTACGCGAACAATCCAATTAACCCGATTAAACCTTCAACCTTCAACCTGATTAAACCTTCAACCCGATTAAACCTTAAACAACAAACAGTACTCAAATTGGCGTATTGGCACAATTGAGACTATTGGCTGGGCTAGGATATCCCTAAATAAGCATCAGGTACTTAAATTTTTTCTTGAGCTATTTATGGAATCTCCTGAATCCTCAAGGTTTGAACAATATTGGTGGATCCTGAAGCGACGTTGGCTACCAGCTTCCGGTATTTTTGTATCAGTTTCTGTGATTATGTCTTTGGTGGCATCATTCCAAAAGCCGGTATATGTAGCCCAAGGATTGCTGTTATTTAAGCGGCTTAATACGACGTCTTCAGTCACCGAGGTAGGTAAAGAAATCGGTATTTTACAACCTCTGGTAGACCAAAGTAATCCTCTAGATACAGAAGCCAACATCATGATGTCTGAGCCTCTGGCTCAAAAGACAATCACCGCACTAAATCTTAAAGATAATCAGGGTAAACCTTTAGCAATTAAATACTTTTTACACAATGTCAGTGTAACCAATATCCGGAAAACTGATCTTCTAGAAGTGTCTTACCAATCTCAAGACCCTAAAGAAGCAGCAGCAGTTGTTAATCAACTAATGAGTATTTATTTAGAAAATCACTTAGATTTTCAACGGACTGAAGCTGTAGCTGCTCGGAAGTTTATTGAGAAACAGTTACCTCAAGCAGAAGCTACTGTTAGTAAAACAGAAGCAGCTTTGCGTCAGTTCAAACAAGAGAATGAAGTGATATCCTTAGACGCAGAAGCTCGCTCAGCTATCGAAGTCCTGACAGATTTGCAAAAAGAAATTGCTCAAAATCAGTCTAAAATGGCTGATGTCAATGCCCAGTACGAATCGCTCCAACAACGATTGGGCATGAACTCCAAGCAAGCGATCGCTCTAACGGCTCTCAAGCAGTCTCCTGAGGTGCAGGAGGCACTCCAAGAATTGCGCCAAGTGGAAGTCGAACTGGCTCTTGAGCGTAACCGTTTCCAACCCACCCATCCCACAATTGCTAACTTAGAAAGTAAGGTAGCCAGCCTAAAAGGTATCCTAAACCAACGAGTTAAACAGGTTTCTAAGGCTAAGCCGAAACCTGCTAGCCAGCTTTTTCAACTCGGAGAGTTACAACAAGACCTGACTAAAGAGCTAGTAGAATTAGAAGCAGCTCGTTTAGGTTTGGCTAATCAGACAAAAGCCTTAGTCAATGCTCAAACCGCTTACCGAAAAAGACTTAACGATCTCCCTAGACTGGAACAACAGCAGCGCGAGTTAGAACGCCAACTTGATGTGTCCCAATCCACCTATTCTCTGTTGCTAAATAAGCTTGGAGAAATTCATGTAGCGGAAAATCAAAACATGGGTAATGCCCGCATTATTGCAGGGGATCAGGTGCCGATGATTCCGATTTCATCTGCTAAAATAGCCTATATTGCTGCTTGTTTTCAGGGACTGTTGGCCACCGCAGCAATTATTTATATTTTAGAAACCAGAGATAAATCTCTGAAAACGATTAAAGACGTTAAGCAATTATTTAAATTTACCTTGCTGGGTGTGATTACCCACTTTAGTAAATCTCAATTATTAAATCCATCACAGGAAGTTTTAGATCCATTTACGCCCCAAGTTATTGTTCGGAATACGCCTCGGTCTCCCATCAGTGAATCCTATCGGATGCTGCAAGCAAATCTCAAGTTTTTGAGTTCAGATAAAGCTCTCAAAGCGGTGACTGTGACTAGCTCCTTACCTCAAGAAGGTAAGTCAACGGTGTCTGCTAATTTAGCAGCAGTGATTGCTCAGCGAGGAAGTAAGGTATTGCTAATTGATGCTGATCTCCATAAGCCTGTTCAACATCGAATCTGGGATTTATCGAATGAAGTGGGCTTGAGCAATATGCTTGTTAATCAAGTTAAATTAGGGGATGCCATTAAACCAGTGAGCGAGACTCTGGATGTCCTGACCTCTGGAGTAGTACCTCCTAATCCAGCAGTGCTTCTGGATTCCGAGCGCATGGCTTCATTGATTAACCATGTTGCTAGTCGTTACGACTTTGTGATTATTGATACCCCTTCTTTAAACGTTGCTGCTGATGCTCCTATCCTAGGAAAAATGACCGATGGTGTGCTGTTAGTTTCCCGACCTGGAGTGGTCGATTCCGGTAGTGCTGCTTTCGCCAAGGGACTTTTGGAGCAGTCTGGTCAGACTGTTCTGGGCTTAGTCGTTAATGGCGTGATTCCTGATAATGAGCCTAACAGTTATTACTATTTTTCTCAGGAATACATTTCAGATGAGAGCGTTGCTCTTAATAGAATACTTGATGTTGCTAGTTATGAGTAATTAGATCATATAGCAAAGGGAGTCGGGAGTCGGGAGTCGGGAGTCGGGAGTCGGGAGTCGGGAGTCGGGAGTAGAGAGGACGATTGGGTGCATCTCCTAAAAGCTGTTTGACCTGATGGTGCGTTACGGGGCGGGCTGTTTCAACCAGGAACGAAGAGGCGGAAAATCAGGGCTAGCCCGCCCCTAACGCACCCTACGCAACTTTCAAGAACTTTTAACTTCAATCACTTCCCCCGGAGCAATTGTATTCAGAACGTTACGAACATCTGGTATCAGAGGAACTAAATCAGGGAGCCTATTGCTAGGTGCCACAAGAACAATGACTGCTACTCCAGCTTGCTGCAAGTTTTGCTGATAACGCAAATTTTGATCTGTAGTGAGTAGAACCGTGAAACCCTCCTGAATCATGAGCCGCAGCAACTCACCGTTCTTTTTTCCTGACCATCCCATCTCGACAACTGTGCGTATCTCGTAATCAGCAAGTTCGCGCTTTAAAGGTCGTGGGGCGCACTCATCAAGCAGGATTCGCATAGGCTGTCAGCATTTCCTTTGCCAATTCAAGGGCTGCGATCGCATGCTCACGGCTAACACTGGGAAAATGCTCTAAGAATTCGTCGAGTGGACTCTCCCCTGCCGGAAGTTCAACTTCAATTCCCTTTTCTTTAATTTCATTAATAGCATTTTTAGGTTCTAAGGAAATTGTCTTTCCAGCCAGTTCTAGAGAAACACCAAAAAATACTTTAGTATCTGACATGTTTTTGCTCCTTATTCAAAAATATTTAGTTTCAACAACTATCAATTTACAACAATTATAAATTAGACATTTACCATTGAATTATATATCATATATAAATGATATGTAAACCTAAGAGGTATTTTTTTTATTGGGCAATAAAACTCCGGATATCTTTCCCATCTTGCCTCTTGCTTCTTGCCTCTTGCCTCTTGCCTCTTGCCTCTTGCCTCTTGCCTCTTGCCTCTTGCCTCTTGCCTCTTGCCTTTTTAAGCAATTCGTGTGTTTACAACCGAGATACAAAGGCTATAGTTGATCGAGCTTAACGTCAGCTTCCGGTGGCACCACTGATTCTTCTGGAATCTTTGTTGTTGAAAGATTATCATCAGCCACAGGATTTCCATTTGCGTCCACAAAGGTTAAGCCTTTTTTAACAATGACACCATTGGGATAATCATCAGATTGGGGTACCGAAAATACGGTTACTTTAATCCCCCTCCTATCTTCAGGTTCCGGGATAGGTTGGAAGACATCAATCTTCAACTTCATTGCCAGTTCAGGAGCAACATCTTGGTTGGTTAGAAAACTGAAATCTTTAATATCAAAGGGAAAATCCTTGGCAAAATTGAAGGGAAACTCATCATTAATTGATCCAGTAGCCGTATAACAAGGATCTGGTGATGTACCTTCCGTAACAGTAATTGGTTTTGCCCACATATCAGATAATGGATGATTGTCAGATAAGGTGATGGGCAATTCTTCAGTAATGCTATAGGTAGTCTGTACTTCCTCCATAAACGTTGGGATATCGTTAATATCTTGATAATTAGGGATTTTCTGCTCTGCCATCGTATCTCCTGTTTATCTAAATTAAATTCAACCTATTGGTTAGTGGCTTTGTAAGCCGTCAGCCGTCAGCCGTCAGCCGTCAGCTTATTTTATTCAAAAGCCAACTAGCGTGGCACAGGCTTCTAGCCTGTGACCTAACCTATAAGCTGATAGCTGATAGCTGATAGCTGATAGCTGATAGCTGATAGCTGACGTTGCTTTTAATAGTTGGACATTAACCTTTGGTGGGGGACGCACCACCAGATAGCTGTAGTTATTTAGCATAAGCAGCATACCAACCAACGGCATCATTACTATCCGTGGCATCAGGATTGCCAAAGATAACAATTTCGGTTTGTCCATTGGGGGGAAATGAGAGGACAAAAAACTTAAGAGCAACCTTCTTGATTTTTAACAAGTAAGCTGTACCAGAAGCGCTAGTCGAATCAACCAGTAATTCCACCGTCTTGAAGGACAGCTTCAGTACACTCTGGAGAGGAAAACCGAGCACATCCCCACCAATTCCCGGTAGCCTCAATCCCACAAAGGTTGTTGCTTTTTCCTGGGAACCATCCTGATTCGGTTCCCAGATAATCAACAGATTAACCACAAACTGAGCTGAACCCGACAATGCCCCCAAACTGCCCAAATTAAACTCGAAGTTAAAACCAAAGCCACTGTCGGGCATAGAACCACTGCCCAAGGGAGTTTTAACCGTAAGATACCCTTTAGGCTTGTTATCGGGTTGAGCAGGGTCGAGATAGACGAAGTTAGTCAGCTTAAGGGGAAATTTGCTGTAGAGACTATGGGGGCGGGCTTTACTGCGAGCGAAATCAAAGGCAATTTGGCTGGGCTCCACACTAAAGGTGATATCCTGGGTACCATTGGTATGCTTGCAGTTCATCACAATACTCAGCTTTGAAAACTGGAGGAATTGTTCGTTATTAGCTAGCTCATCCAGTTTTTGCTGCAACTCCGCTGNCCCCCAAGTTGTGATGAGAGGAAGATATGGTGGGGTTAAGGCCAATGGCACGACGGTAAGCGATGATAGCTTGATCAAGCTGATTATTTGCTGTGTAAGCTTCCCCTAATTTATGCTGAAAGCCGCAGAAGTATTGTGCTTTTGCTGGTACTGCCAGTACATCAATTCTCTCAGTGTTGAGGCTGGTCTTTGGTTGTATTGGTTGTAACTCGTAATCATGTCGCTTCAGAAAATCGTAAATCTCTTGTCGATTCCCGAGGGTTCGTTTAAATACTTTCTCGTTAATCTCAATCACCATCCGAGGTTGATGTTGATAGATAGTCTCTTCGGCTCCTTTGAGGGCTTTTAACTCCCAACCTTCTACATCAAACTTGATCAAGTCTAGCTGGGTAAACTCAAAGGAATCTAATGGAACAGCGCGAATGGTTTGTGATTTCTCTGAATAGGAGCAAAAACTCTCTCCTGTATTCGGTCGAATCACCAAATTCAGGGTTTCTTCTTGGTCTGAAAGAGCATAGTTATAGGATTCTGCCCCTGGTACATTTAACGTGAGACATTCATAAGCTTCTGGGAGGGGTTCAAATCCTAACACTCGACCAGTTATCCCAACTTTATTCAAGTAAGCAATGGTGTGATCGCCAATGTTGGCACCAACATCTATGGCAACACCACCCCTTGGTATATGGGGTAAAATCTCCTTCAGCAGTGATTGATCGTGATCTAAGCGTCCTACTTTTGGGATTAATTGAGTCCTATAGGTATCATCTGCAATTAATGCAATACCATTCCAAAATTTGATTGCCATAGTTAGGTTTTAAAGGGAACAGGGAATAGGGAATAGGGAATAGGGAGTAGGGAGTCGGGAATAGGGAGTCGGGAGCAGGGAGTAGGGAGTAGGGAGCAGGGAAAAAATCCTGGGCTTTTCTAGAGTAGTTATGATAAATTAATAGCTAAAGTATAGGCAAAAGGCAAAAGGCAAGAGGCAAGAGTCATAAATTAGTCTAGTTTATTTAGTTTAGTTTATTAATAGTAGATGCCATTAGTCTAGGGGTGCATCTCATATTTGTAAAAAAGTTGCGTAGGGTGCGTTAGGGGGGCCTCATTTTCCGCCTCGTAGTCAGGGTTATGTTGCTGCCCGTAACGCACCACGGTGTCAAACAGCTTTTAGGAGATGCACCCTTAGTCTAGTTTATTATTTAAGAGTTTATCAAAAAAACTTTTGCCTTTTGCCTTTTGCCTCTTGCCTTAAAATTTGCCTCTTGCCTTCAAACTTTTGCCTGTTCCCTGTTCCCTATTCCCTATTCCCTATTCCCTATTTCCTATAATCCTCAAGAGACTTCTCTCATTTTAAGCCAAAAGGAAGCTCCTTGTTTACTAACACCAGTCATTTCAGGTAATTGCCAAAGGGATGACATGATGGTTTTTAGCTCTTGATCGTAAGCGATGAAAGCGTTTGGCAAAATAATATCAAATTTACTGCCTTCTGCCAAAATGTAGGCGGCTAATACATACTGTTCAGAATAATGGCGCTTGTCCCATTTTTGAGGATAATCATAGGGTAAAAAGATATCATGAAATTCGACAATGACCCCTGGCTTTAACTTGTAAAAAATATCTAAAAATACTACTGTGGCATCGGAATTCATAAATACCCGATGGGAATTATCGACAAATAATATATCCCCAGATTCCAGTTGATCAAAAATAGCAATATCGACAGTTTCGACGGGCTTTCTAATCACTTCATCACAGATTAAATCAACTTCTGCTCTCGGTTGAGGATCGATAGATATAATCTTAGTGTTTAGCCCACCATCTTTGATCGCTCGCCTAGCGAATTTTGTAGAGTTCCCTGACCCAACTTCCAAATAGAGTTTAGGCTTATTCAAACGAATAAGACTATAAAGGGAGACGGCATCAAGACCAGGGAGCCAAGGATTGAATAGTGATGGCTCGGGGGAGTGCTCTTTTATGGCTTTATTGGCAAATTTTCGCAGGGTTTCCTGGTATTGCAAAAAGCTATTGAGATAGGTTTTGTAAGTCTCTCTCCCTCGATTAATTATTTCATACAGTTTGGGATGAGGAGGCTTACCATAGCCATATCTCGATTTTTGATTTATGGGATAATCGAAATAGAGGAACGTGCCGTTATAGGATTTTTCAGTTTTCATTTTTAATAGCAGTTATCAATTTAGTGAGGTACTTTCTTCTTGGGGAGTCGGGAATCGGGAATCGGGAGTCGGGAATCGGGAGTCGGAGTAGGGTAGGTTGTTCGCGTAGCGTGGCCATTCGCGTAGCGTGGCCAATAGGCCAAGGCCAAGGTTAAAAGGTTGTTCGCGTAGCGTGGCCATTCGCGTAGCGTGGCCAATAGGCCAAGGCCAAGGTTGCCTCTTGCCTCTTGCCTCTTGCCTCTTGCCTCTTGCCTCTTGCCTCTTGCCTCTTGCCTCTTGCCTCTTGCCTATTCCCTACTCCCTACTCCCTACTCCCTACTCCCTATTCCCTACTCCCTAGTTTGCCTTGTTTTTCCAAAACCCTGGTCAACTGAGCGTTTACTTCATAATTTTCGGGTTGGATCTCGAGGGCGATTTGGTAGAAAATAATGGCTTGGTCTAACTGATTTTGTTTAACTAATGTATTG
>NZ_JAAHHZ010000250.1:0-6854 GCF_010672005.1 Moorena sp. SIO4A5
TAAACCTGAGCCTGGGAATCAGGAAAGATTCTTTGCTGTCAAATCCTACCCCAAACCATGTTCTACTCTTGAAACCTTACCGAATCCAGATGAATCCTTGAGTATCAATTCCAATTGCCCTTTGCCAATTGCTAGAAGCAAGCGCATTATAGCTCAAGAGCGGGGGGGAGAGACTAGAGAGTTTGAGTTAATCATCCCTGAACAATCTAACCCAGCTTCCCTAGACGAGACTACACCACCATCAGACCAGAACTTGTCTCAACCCCAATCTGGTTCCGAGTTAGATTCCGAAGTTACTGCTCCTACAATTACCTTCGATACCAATGAGCAGCTAGACATACTTGAGCTGACTTCAGACCGTCAGGAGTATGACCAAACCAGACAAGTGATTACAGCGGTGGGTAATGTTACCTTGCGCTTCCAAGATGCCTTACTAGAAGCTGACCGTCTGCAAGTCAACTTGCCTACTCGGATTGTGGTTGCGGATGGGAATGTGGCTCTGACCCGTGGTAACCAGGTGCTAGAGGGAGAGCGCTTTGAGTATTATTTTGTTCAAGATACTGGTGTGGTTTTCAAGGCTAGGGGAGAATTTGTCAGAGCAAGTTCAGATTCTGGGCCACCCCCCCCAACTCAACCGGTCAGTCGCAGAATTATTAATAGCCAGCCCTTAACTGGAATTAGTAATCCTGGAGCCTTTGCCATTGAGTTTGGTGCTCGGGTTATTCCCAATGCTGAAACTGGGACAAGCACAACAACCATAGAATCCCCAGAAATAGAAGGGACTATAAATCGATTCCGCTATGAAGCCGACCGGGTGGAGTTTGACGGGTTAGAAGGAGTTGCTACTAATGTCAGAATTACCAACGACCCCTTTTCCCCACCAGAGTTGGAGTGGCGCACCAGAAATGCTCGATTTAGACGGATTTCCCCAGAAGTAGATGAAGTAGTTGCCAAGAATCCTCGACTGGTTTTTGATCAAGGGTTTTCCTTGCCTACATTTCGTGAACGGTTTGTGATTGACCGCCGTGAGCGGCAACCGAGTTTATTGGATTTTGGGTATGATGATGACGACCGGGGTGGTGTGTTTATTCAGCGTGGCTTCAAGATAGTTGAAACTCCCTCGGTCAGGTTTAGTCTAACACCACAGTTCTTTCTTCAAAAAGCTATTCTTGGAGACAATGATGAAGATGAGAACAATGATGCAGAAGGTGGTGGCGTAATCGATCCGGCTAACTTTGGTTTGCTTGTTGACCTCGATGCTACCTTAGGTTCACGCACTACACTAGTAGGTTCCGCAGCACTCACTAGTCTGGATCCTGAGGATTTAGAAAACGAAACTAGGGGGAGTTTGCGCCTCCGACAAACTATTGGTAACACCTACCCTCATCGCTTGACCTTAGAAGCTAGCTACCGCGATCGCCTTTTTAACGGGTCTTTGGGTTTCCAAACCGTTCAGAGTAGTATTGGGGGTATATTTGAATCACCGACAATTCCCTTAGGGAAAACTGGCTTGACTATTCGATATCAAGCTGGCGTTCAGCGCATTAATGCTAACACAGATCGAGTAGACTTGCTACCTCTGCCACCTCGGGATAACAATCGGATTAATTTGACCCGTTATCAAGGGAGTGCAACCTTAACTTGGACACAACCCCTTTGGCAAGGTAAAATCTTGCCAGCAACTGCTGAAGAAGGTATGCGCTATACACCAGCACCACTGCTTCCCAATATTCAACTGAATTCATCCATTACGGGTGTTGCTAGTGCCTATAGTAACGGTGATTCTCAAGAGTTTCTCCGTGGGAACATTGGCTTAACTGGGCAATTCGGTCATTTTTCTAAACCGTTTCTGGACTATACGGGTTTTAATATCAGCTATAGTCAGGTAGCTTTAGGAAATACATCACCATTTTTATTCGACCGAGTTGCAGATACTCGTATTCTTAATGCTGGTATTACCCAACAACTCTATGGTCCCTTTCGAGTGGGTTTTCAGACTTCCCTAAATTTAGATACTAATCAGGAAATTAGTACTGATTTCTTTTTAGAGTATTCTCGTCGAAGCTACAATATTTTATTGCGCTATAATCCAGTTCAACAACGGGGTTTAGTTGGTTTACGAATTAATGATTTTAATTGGACAGGTGCAACGGAGCCTTTTGATACGTTTAGCAACAGCTGGGAGGATGATTAGGGAGTCGGGAGTCGGGAGTCGGGAGTCGGGAGTCGGGAGTCGGGAGTCGGGAGTCGGGAGTCGGGAGTCGGGAGTCGGGAGTCGGGAGTCGGGAGTCGGGAGTCGGGAGTCGGAAGTAGGGTGAAGCAAATCGAATGGCTCTGATAGTTATCAGAAACGTTAAAATTATTTGTGTGGAAATATAAACCCTACCAAATTAAGCTCCTGGATAGGTTGGGCATCTCCAATGAAGACTCATAAGCATCGGTCAGTCTGTGGGAAATTAAAGAAGCGGTTAAATGCAGTTAAACGCTTCTTTAATTCCCCTAAAATTCGTCATAGCAGCACCACACAACCCATACATCTTACGCTTGGAGAGCCTTATGCTCCCTACAAACCTCCCTCAACTACTCAGGCACCTAACCACAGCTACGGCGTAAGTAATCTTACCTGGCCCCCTGGTTATCGGCTACAGAACGGTAAGTACACCATCGAAACAAAACTAGGAGAAGGTGGGCTGGGTATTACCTATTTAGCCCGAACTAAAACAGGCGATCGCATAGTAATCAAAACTATCCTTAATCATGTACTCCGGCAAGATAATTTATTAGAATTTTGGAAAATTTTCGCCAATGAAGCCGTAAAATTAGCCCAATGTAGCTGTGGTAATCCTCATCTAGTCCGCTTATCTGAAGAAATTATCCGAGAAGGTGAACTACCCTGCCTAATCATGGAATACATCGAGGGGGAAACCTTGTCGGCTCTGGTGGAACGGCAGGGTGTCCTCTCAGAAGAGCAAGCCTTGCTGTACATCCAGCAAATTGGTAGCGCCCTCAGGGATATTCATCAGCAAGGGTTGCTCCATCGGGATGTTAAACCTAATAATATCATGGTGCGGAACAATGGTTCTGGTGCGGTGTTGATTGATTTGGGTATTGCCACTAAGTTTGTCCCTGGGGTTAAGCAAACTCATCTTTCTGCTTTTACTCCAGGCTATGCTCCTCTGGAACAATATGAGTTCCGTGGGCAACAGGGACCCTACACCGATGTTTATGCTTTGGCCGCTACCTTGTATGTGCTCTTAACTGGAAATGAACCAGTAACAGCTGACGAGCGGGTTGAGGGAGCTGTATTACCACCACCAAACCATCTTAATCCCCAGATTAGCGATCGCATAAATCGAGCCATTCTCAAGGCCATGAATTTGGTTGCAAGGGATCGCCCTCAGTCTATACCAGAATTTTTAAACTTACTGGGTATTAAGTTACCAACAAATAATAACAACTATAATAGCACAAATAGCACCAATAATCAACTACAGACAACTGCTCAAGTTGGATACTTTTATCTAGAACGTCTCCAAGATGCTGAGTGTTATCAAAAGATTTTACAACCAGGAGCGCTAATTCGGATTAAAGCACCGAAGCTGATGGGGAAAACGTTACTCAGTAATCGGATTCTTAGTTATGCTAAGTCTCGGGGTTATCGCACAGTTTATTTGAATCTGAATGAGTTACCTTGCCATGATTTGGATGTATTTTTACAGTCGTTTTCCGTGCGATTTGGTGACAATTTGGGCTTATCAGACCAGTTGGATAATTATTGGAGTAAACGGTTATATAGTAAGGTAAATTGTCAACGATATTTTGAGCAGTATCTGTTACCGTCTTTATCCAGTCCTGTAGTTTTGTGCTTGGATGAAGTAGACCGAGTGTTTCCTTATCCAGAAGTAGCTGGCGAATTTCTAGGTTTGTTGCGCACGTGGCATGAGGATGCTAAAAATAATCAACTTTGGAAAAACCTGCGGTTGATTGTGGTTTATTCTACAGAGGTTTATATTGAATTAGATATCAATCAGTCTCCTTTTAATGTGGGAGAAGCAGTAGAGTTATCGAATTTTTACTTAGATAAAGTTCAGAGTTTAGCTGGGCGTTATGGTTTAAAGTTATCCATTGAATCAGGGCAAAAATTAATGGGTATGGTAGGCGGACATCCTTATTTGTTGACGCTGGCTTTCTCTACTCTTAGCAAAAATACCAACATGACCATGGAGCATCTTTTAGAAACCGCCCCGACAGAATCAGGGATTTATCGTCATCATTTGCGAGAACTTTTAAATAATCTAATTCTCCATCCCAATTTACTAAACCCTTTCAAAAAGTTACTGACAACTACTAAAGCTGTGCGTCTGGATTATAAGGAAACGTATCTGTTAGAAAGTCTGGGATTAGTCAGAGCAATCGGGAACGATTGTATTCCTCGATATAATTTGTATCGTCAGTATTTTAGTAACAGGCTTTTCTAGTTAGGGAGCAGGGAGCAGGGAGCAGGGAGCAGGGAGCAGGGAGCAGTGAAATAGGAAGAGTAAATAAATCCTGTAAAACTCTATAACTATATCATCAAATCCAATACTGTATCCCTTTAGCATAAAACCAAATACTACTCCAATATCTTCACTACTGTTCTCTATTCCCTGTTCCCTGTTCCCTGTTCCCTGTTCCCTGTTCCCTATTCCCTACTCCCTACTCCCTACTCCCTACTCCCTTTCCTACCATGACCAACCAATCAACAATCTACCAAGTTGGCGGAAGTTTACCTCAAGATACCACAACTTATGCCCTGCGAAAAGCTGATACCGAAATTTTTCAGGCTTTAATGGCTGGGGAATTTTGTTATGTGCTCAACTCGCGACAGATGGGTAAATCGAGTTTGCGGGTACAAACTATGAAGCGTCTCCAGGAAGCAGGAGTAGCCTGTGGTTGTATCGATTTTACCATGATTGGGAAAGAGAATATACCCGTAGAGATGTGGTATTCAAGCTTGATAGTGATGCTGGTGTCTCAGTTTAAGCTATCAGGTAACTTTGATGAAGAAGCTTGGTTTAGAGATACAGAACACATCGCTCCATTGTTAGGGTTTGGCAAGTTTATTGAATCGGTATTGTTGGCAACTATTTCGGAAACTATTGTTATATTTCTAGATGAAATTGACAGTATTATTAAAGTAGCGTTTAAAGATGATTTCTTTGCCTTTATTCGCAGTTGTTATAACAAACGAGCCGAAAATCCTGTCTACAATCGCCTGAGTTTTTGTTTGCTGGGAGTAGCAACTCCAGCGGATTTGATTCAGGATAAACAGCGCACTCCGTTTAATATTGGTCGGGATATTGAACTGACTGGCTTTACCTTTGAAGAAGCGAAAACACCACTGCTCCCTGGTTTGGTAGGGAAGGTGGATAATCCTCAACAGGTGTTAGGTGAGATATTGACCTGGACGGGGGGACAACCGTTTTTGACCCAGAAGTTGTGTAAGTTAATGGTGGACGATGCTCTGGCTTCCCCCTTATTAAGGGGGACGGGAGGGGGATCCATCGATAACACTTCGGAATTGGGATCCCCCCTAACCCCCCTTAACAAGGGGGGAACTGGAGTTGAGGGCACTTCTGGAGGGGAATCGAACCATGCTCAAGCTTCCCCCTTATTAAGGGGGACGGGAGGGGGATCCATCGATAACACTTCGGGATTGGGATCCCCCCTAACCCCCCTTAACCAGGGGGGAACTGGAGTTGAGGGCACTTCTGGAGGGGAATCGAACCATGCTCAAGCTTCCCCCTTATTAAGGGGGACGGGAGGGGGATCCATCCACAGCACTTCGGGATTGGGATCCCCCCTAACCCCCCTTAACCAGGGGGGAACTGGAGTTGGGGGAACTTCTGGAGGGGAATCTAACCCTGCTCTGGCTTCCCCCTTATTAAGGGGGACGGGAGGGGGATCCATCGATAACACTCCGGAATTGGGATCCCCCCTAACCCCCCTTAACCAGGGGGGAACTGGAGTTGGGGGAAATTCTGGAGGGGGATCCATCCACAGCACTTCGGGATTGGGATCCCCCCTAACCCCCCTTAACCAGGGGGGAACTGGAGTTGCACAGGTCGCCCGTACCCAGATTATTGACAATTGGGTATCTCAGGATAAGCCAGAGCACTTGAAGACCATACGCGATCGCATTCTCAGAAATGAGCAACGGGCGAGTAGGCTGTTGGGATTGTATCAGCAGGTATTAGATCAGGGTAGTCTTGCCGCTGATGGCAGTGATGAACAGACGGAATTAAGACTATCGGGGTTGGTAGTGGAGCGGGATGGGTATTTAAAAGTTAACAACCGGATTTATGGCAGTGTTTTTGATCGCGATTGGGTTAAGCAAGAATTAGCGAGACTGCGTCCCTATTCTGAAGCCTTTACCGCTTGGGTTGAGTCTGGGTGTAAGGATGAATCGCGTTTGTTGCGGGGGGTAGCGTTACAGGATGCTCAAGATTGGGGTAAGGGTAAAAGTTTGAGCGATTTGGATTATCAGTTTTTGGCGGCTGGTCAGGAATTAGACCGCAGGGTATTGGCAGAAGAAAGTCGAATATTAGCTAAGGCGAATGATACGTTAACTGAGGCTCAAGACAAAGCGAAGCGAATCATCAGCATACGTACTACTATACTAGGTTTGTCCTTAATTGTTGCTTTGCTCACTTGGATCGAAGCTAGAGAGAATTTTAAACAATCACAGGAAGCTAAAACAGGTGCGCGACTAGAACAACAAGCGCTTAGTATTTTACGACGGTTACCAGGGGATAATGGTTACTATGGCGATCGAGAGCTTTTATACTCAGCTATGGAGACTGGGCAACAGCTAT
>NZ_JAAHHZ010000251.1:0-6845 GCF_010672005.1 Moorena sp. SIO4A5
TAGTTGCGGGTTAGATTCCCCTGATCAGGTAAGTCTGCTGGTGTTGAAGCGGCTTACTTTCGATTGCGCGATGATTTGCCTCTAGCTTGGCATAGCTTCGGGAATATTAGCTGTTTGGTGCAAACATTTTACAGAAAATTTATCTACGGTATGGTTAGTGGTAAGCTATTTTACTGAACTAGCTAATAACCCTATGTGATAGAGCCAAACTGCTTGCTGCTGTCTGGCAAACAAGAAAAGGGCAGAAAACAAAGTTAACTGCCCTATTTTAATTAGGGCTTACGCAATTTAGCCATCGACACACGACATGTAGGTTTTAGAGGGTAACTATAAAACTACATGTAGAGTTCATCCGCAAGCCCTATTTAAGCAAAGCGTTCAAGTTTTCTTGAACAAAAACAATTTATTATGAAAAGCCAAGAAGATCAACCTCTTACCCTGGTACAACTCAGGGAAAATGCCAATCTGACTCAAATGAAATTAGCTATTGCTGTTGGTGTCAGCATTACGACGATTAGTGACTGGGAAAATGGCAAAGCCGAACCACGCTTAAAGCACGTCAGGCTCCTGGTTGAAATACTGGGTTGTTCTTTCGAGGACCTTTCTCAAGCCTTTGAGCAAGCAAAACGTCGTTCGTAAAGCGATGCAGGGTGGTAAAAGGGAGCCAGTGCGGTCAAAGGGAGCCAGTGCGGTCTTGGAGGTCCCCCAAGACCCCGCTGTATCTCTACTCCCTACTCCCTACTCCCTACTCCCATTAACCCAGGACTTTCTACCTCACCCAATTGAGAACTGCTATATATAAACATAAGCGTGAAAATGAACCATTAACCCAATTGATATCTCAGCTGAAAGTTAATTTCCCCAAAGGTCTAATGATTCAACGCTTAGGAGCATTATCAAAAGCACGAGCGATCGCATTCCAGGCTAACTTGGGCTTGAAATCTGCATCCAGAGGTAGAGGTCGCACTGGGGCACCATCTGAGCGGGGATGGAAGCTACTTAAGTATGTGTAGCGATCGCTAAATCCCCAGGTCACTACTGCAATAACTGCTGGCTCATCAAGTACCACAGACAGATAATCTTCATAAGCTTGAGCCACCATGCGATCGCGTACAGTCACATCCTTTGGTAAATTGTCATCTCTGACATCTAGTTCAGTAATCAAGATTTTAAAACCCATACTCGCCACATCCCGGAGAAATTTCCGCAGGCTTTGGGGGTTAATCCGTTTATTCCCTCGCAAGTGAGCCTGGATTCCCAGGGCATGACAGGGGGTTCCCTGAGACTTCAACCCCTCTAGTAGCTTCAAGACAGCCCTACGCTTGGCTTGCTCTTCTCTCGATTCATAACTCAGTCCATACTCGTTGTAGAGTAACATTGCCTTGGGGTCAGCAACAGCCGCAATGCGAAAGGCTAGGTCAATGTATTTCGGACCTAAAAATTTTAACCATGGCGTTTTGCGTAAACCATCTGCCCGTCCTTGGAAGGTAGCGATCGCTTCATTAACAACATCCCAGGAGTGCATTTGTCCAGCATAACGCCCAGCCACTGTCTTTATATGTCTGACCAAGAACTGTTGAGCGTTTTGGCGGTTTACTGTCTCCTCAAACCAAGGGGGTAACGAGATGTGCCAAACTAGGGTATGTCCCCGAAACAACAATCCATTAGTCTGGGCAAAGTTTGCCATCCAATCCCCAGCCGTAAAGTCAAACTGATGGGGGTGAGGGCACAGGGGAGGGGAAGAAGGAGTAGAAATAAACCACTTGAGTCCCCATCCGGGAACCAGCATGGCACACTCTTGAGCAAAACGGGTGGCTAAGGCTGGGTTTGAGGATAAGTCTGGGAATCGACTCTCGGCTCCATAAATTAATCCTTTTGCCGCCGCACGCTCTTTTAAAGAAGCTCCTTGAGCTACTGCAAAGTCTCGCTTCGGGTCATCAATAGCTTGAATTTGGTGACTATGTATCATAGATTGACACCTTGTCAGAGGGCCTACACTGGCTAAGCTACCTAAACCCAGTAATAATTCACGTCGTCCAATCATTAACTTGTTTTTACTCCTAGAAACCATCACGTAATATGCTTAGCTTTAATTATTTCAGCCATTTATCCCTGAGGGGGTGACAAAATAGCAGAAAAAGCTTATTTGGGAAAAAATGCCGGTATTTCTGGTAAAAAAATATCGGTTTAGTTATCTCAATAAGACCAATAAAAATGATCAGCTTACCGTAAGCATATGCGCTACTTGAGGTGCTACTTGAGGTGTCAAAGGCCACGCTACGGGAATAGCCACGCTACTTGAGGTGCTTTCAGCTTATGCTTACGGTTTTAAACCCATTTTTTTTACCCCAAAAAACTAATTGATGTAGTGAGGTAGCGCACGAATTGTGCAGGCATCAATAAATTGATGATTCTGGTTCAGCTATTGCAATTTCTTCCTTCTTTTTCTGGAGTAGCTGGCAATTTAATTGTAGGCATTAATCGTTTGATTGGCTAGTTCTTGCCAATCAAACGCCTCTAGAGGAGCTTGTTCTGGACGGGGAGTGTTTAATGCCCAATCTAAAGCTTTTTCAATGTCATAATCAGTAATTTCTCCTGTATAGGTATAGACCCATTCTTCACCAACTTGCTCTTGAACTTCAGGGAGAGCGCCAATTTTAGGAACTAATATGGGTCGGTTAAAAGAGAGGGCTAAGAAAGCACTACCAGAGTTTAAAATCTCGCGGTAGGGCAAAATAACTAAGTCAGCAGCACTGAAGTACCATTGCATATGGTCTTGGGGTATGAAATCTAGGTTGATTCGCACTCGTTGATCTAGGGCGGATTCCCTTTCAATTTCTGCTGCTAATTCAGTAAATTCTGGACTACCCACAATGTAGAGTATGGCTTCTGAGTCAAACAACTTTCGGAAAACTCGAATCAATTGAGGAGCATTTTTGTAAGGTCTAATTCTGCCAAACAAAAGCAATACTTTCGCCGAATTGGTAATTCCTAGGTAATTGCGAGCTTCTTGAGAACTGACTTGATTCGGATACTGCCCTCGGTAGTGACCATGGGGTACTACAAAACCTGGAATATTCTTTAACTGAGGGAAGCGCTCTTGGGCAGCTTTCATCCCAGTTTTGCTAAGGTTAATGTAACCATCCAACTGTCTTGTAAAGACTTTCCAGAACCAAGCCTCTAGTTGCGGGTAAAGCTGTTCATGAGAGGCTAAGTTGTGTACTGTCCAGACAATTTTTGTTCCCCGCCAGCGAGCCAAAATCATCAAGAATAATAGAGCTAATGTTTTTGCGATCGCTCTGAAGAAGTTAGGTTCATTTAAGTTTCGTTCTGGCCAGTGCCGATGCCAGATAGAATAATGATTTATCAGCAATTTTTTAGGAGAAAACTCATGGACATCAACCCCCAAAGTAGCCAGGTGGGTGTAAACTAGCCAGGTATAAGGGTTTTTGTCACGATCTTTAAAGGCTGGTTGAGCAATAATTTTCATATTTCACCTACTCCATTGAGCTTTGGTTAACTTTAGAGCTGCCGTTACTTTCACGCTACTACCTAAACCTTGAAATCCAGGACCAGTCAAGGTGTCTACCGCAAACTACTTCATAGCTTTAAAAAAACGTAAACATTCTCAGGTTTCTAGTGACCAGAATTGATCAGACTGATAAAACGGTAGATCGAATATTTTAACATAATTACGCACAACATCGACTTCAGATTGGGTCATCGTTTGTTTCCATTTATTTATTTGTTGGTTGCTTATACGTACCTTGGAATAACGACCAGGTATATTGTTAGTTGAACTCTGGAGTACATGCTTTTCTACCCGCCTATTCCATGGCAATTCAAACTGCTCAAATAGCTGTTTGAACTTACCAATAGGGTCTAAGCATAAGTCCTCATAAAAGACCAATAACCATTCAGGATTTCGAGACAATGCATCGGCTACAACACGATGTCTTGCTGCCCAGATAGCTGCAAATATTTCTATTGGCGTTTTTGCTGCCTCTATCACTGAGCGGTAGGGTTCGAGATGATCTTCAAATAAGCTAGATTGATGTAATAAAGTATCTCGCGAAAGCTCAGCAGGAGTTTCTTTGTTAATTTCTGATAATACGGTAGGGCAAGGATGTCGAACAATTACCAATAGTTTGGGATTGTAGCGCTTGAAAACCCACTCGATGGACATCAGAGATGCTACATCTTTCACGATGATTTGATAATTAGGCAGTGCTCTAGCCCAAAAACCTCGGTACCAACCGCCTCCAAAAGGTAGACCTTTGAAGACATTATCAAAAGCATTTTCAAGCAAGTCATCTCGCTCACCAGGTCGTGTATATTGGAACCATGTGTCCATGTTACCTTTTCCAGTAATAGCTGGATTACATGGCTCGTAGTAGTATATAGCACGATTTGCGGTGGACAATGTTTTCCCGACCCAACTTGTACCGCTGCGACCATGACCTAAAATCAAAATTGGGCGTTTGCCAACTTGCCAGTGATTCAAAAACCACGAGGTAAGATAGTAGCTGGTCTTAGTAATTAAACGTTGTTTTTTCATTTATATTTTACTGAATTTACATTTAATATTTTTATTGATTGTAAATCAAACAAAACAATTAATTAGGGGTGTAATTTTTTAAATATAACCATCAAAATTATCTAAAACTATGCTAACTAAAAGTTAATCCACACTAAACACTAAAATAGTCTGAAAAATATCAAAATTTAGCTATATCAAGATTTAGATCGAGCTAACTGGTTATACTTTGAAAGTGAAACCAGAGAATCTATTTCCGAAATCACGCCTTCTATTGCTTTAGAACCAAACAATTCCTCAAGCACACCTGGATTAACATTATCCCTGACAGGATGGGACAAAAATCGGATAATTGCTTCTGCAAAGGATGACTTATCCACAGCAATTTCAAAGTAGTGATGAACCTCTTCTGGTAGACCTGCTATTCCCTGTGGTGTGGAAACAATCGCTCTACCAGAAACCAGCATTTCTAGGGACTTTATACTAACGCCACTCCCAGCGGAAACTGGATTAATGAGAACCCGCCCCGACTTGTATACTTCTGCAGAAGACACTGGATTTATTTTCAGATCAACTTCTGGAGTTTCCTCACATAGCTGCCTAACGTGCTGGACAGGATTTGAACCCGCTATTAAAACAGTAAATGTTGGTAACGCCAAACGTATTATAGGCATAACTTGGGTAATAAACCAGATTATTCCCGCTACATTGTTGTCCGAAAAGAGGTTACCCAAAAAAACGATATCATAGACAGGATGGGTGCTTAGTTTATCTCTGGATATTGCTTCCCTATTCTCTTCAGTAAACTCAATCAGAGGTGCTAAGTAGCGACCATTTTTCAATCCTTGACTTCTCCAAAAATTTAGGTCATCTAGGGATATATCGTAAAATAAAGTACTCTTTTTTAGTAAATTTGTTTCATAATTTGCCAAGTTAGACAATGATAAATATCGTTTGAGCTTGTTGAACCCTTTGGCAGACGCAAGTTTTCGCTTATAGTACAAATGCTCGATATTGTGAGAGCGAATAACCAGCAGCCGATTCAAGTGTTGACTTAACTGACTTGCTACTTCTCCACCGTGAATACCATCTAGGAAGATGACATCAGGATTAAACGCAGCCACATCAGACAGTAATAGCTTGAATTCTTTACCTCTGACAATTCTAGATGTCACTTCCAAAGGATACTTGAGTAAGTCAATTATCCGCCGAATAAAAGAGCCGAGTGTCCTTGGAAACTTTATCAAAAAAACTTGCTTGGCATACTTCCTAATTTCCAGGACTTCCTCTGGTTTTGGAGTATGGCTACACCAGCAGATAACTTGTAGCTCAGTCCCTAAATTAGAGAAAGCTTTTATCCTTCGCCACATGTCTAATCGCGCCCCATGGATGGGCGGATAGGGAATATCATGGCATACTAATGTAATCTTCATAATACGGCTACTCTTACTCTCAGTTGTTTGCTGCTATAGAATTAATCATGATAATTATCAGCACTGACTTGTAATTATTCAATAACCTAGATGTTCCATAAATTATGCATATTTAAAATGTATAATATCACTATATTATCAATAATAGTTATCCAAAGTTACTACAAGTTACTACTTTATATTGACTAGATATATCTAGAACACTATTTAAATACAGCTTAATTTTTTAAGCAATATCAAACGCTTTGAGTAGTTCAGATTTTTGAAAAGATATGAATCGTAAATCTGTCGGCAATATCCCCCTTTGTATTCATCGGATCAATATAATAGTCAGGGGTTGGAAGCGATGCAGCGCGGTCTTGGGGAGGCAGCGCGGTCTTGGGGGTCTCCCCCATGAGCGACTGCCGTGGTTTCCACGGGGCTTACAAGGTGCGGACGCAGGTTCCGCACACAGCCCCTCCCCATGAGCGACTGCATCAAGAATTGAGGAATTTTGGTGATGCTAGTCATACACTATAAATACTGTAGGGTCACTGGACGAACTACTTGATCAAGAGGAGTAGGCAAAGTCTTGTAGACTAAGTATTTACCTAACTCCTACCTGCCATAGTAGGGCGGTCTAGTTGATCACTGGCTATCTTTGATTCCTTACGAGATTTGTCAAAAGTACGAGCAATAGCATTTCACCCAGACTTTAGTTAAAAGTCCGAGGTAGGAATTAAAAGCAAGCCAACGTGCTGATTGGCTTTGCCAGAGACTTATTGCTAGCTCTAGTTGATTCTAAGAGAATATCCGTAAAAATTATGTAAAGCTTTATTAAAGAAAGTGAAATTTCATCCTAAGTAACAGCAAATTTTTTGTAAAAATCAGCCAAG
>NZ_JAAHHZ010000252.1:0-6837 GCF_010672005.1 Moorena sp. SIO4A5
CTGGATAGTAAAACGGAGCCAAGAGTCTGAAGTATTTCGTTGACCCTGGAATGTTCTGAAGTCCGGTGGTATGCACTAGGCGCTCACCTAGGTCAATGGTGTTCTGGGCATCATACAAGGATGTGAATACATCAGCACTAGGGAAGCGCTTACAAAGCAGTTCAAATACCCGTTCTGCTCCACCTTTTTGCGTTAGATAATCATGAACTAGGGCAACTTTCATGCTTGTTTACTGGAAAACCTATTCCTAGAGAATACTCTAATCTATTTACCATTATATTTAATTTATATCCGGAATTTTACCGAGTTTTTTTCATACTAAACGGCTCCATTATTTTTCGACAACAAGATAAAAATGGTTTTTATAATGAGCTTAAGGTCATACATTAAGCTCCAGTTTCGTTGGTAGCGTAAATCCAGTTTAATGATATCTGCAAAATCCCGAACTTGCGATCGCCCATGCACCTGCCACTCTCCAGTCATTCCAGGTTTAACATTCAACCGTTGCCACTCTGGAACCTCATAGATGTCCACTTCCTTAGGTACCGGTGGTCTAGTACCCACCAAACTCATTTCACCTTTAATGACATTCCAGAACTGAGGTAGTTCATCCAAACTAGTTTTCCTCAAAAACCGACCCACCCTGGTGATTCTAGGGTCATTTTCGTTTTTGAATATCTTGGCATCCTTAGATTGATTTTGAACGCTATCTTTCTGGGCTTCCGCATCAGTATACATCGAGCGGAATTTCCAGATCCGAAATCCCTTACCTATCCAACCACAGCGAATTTGACTAAAGAAGATTGGGCCAGGACTATCGAGTTTAATTGCGATCGCAATGGGAATAAATAATATGGCCGTAATTCCTAAACCTACTATTCCCCCCAGTATATCTAAGCATCGCTTAGCCCAAGAGCGTGTAGATGGGTGAGTTGTGGGTAACTTAGCCTTTGACCAATTGACAGCTATTGTTGTCGGGTTATATGAGGGGTCTAGAATTAATTTTTTGTCTAGCCCAGTCATGACCAAGACAGCCATAACTGGAGGATTTATACCCCTTAGTATTAGTGAAACTCCGTTTTCCTGAGTGATTTTGTGATTCCTTACTAAGGCACCAATTCCGCTACTATCGATAAACCCTGTCTGACTCAAGTCGGCAATGATCAGTTTAGGACAATAAGGTTTTTGAAGAAGCTGATCACAGGTTTCTTTAAATTTTATTGCTTCGAGTCTGCTCATGCGGATCGGTAACTGCACTACAGCAGCTTCATTGATTAACCCTGCCTGGCTAGAAGTTTTTAACCTTGACTGCATCATGATGAACTAGGAATTATAATGTCGATTAACTCGTCACTTTTTATAGAGTAGATTTAAACTATGTAGGAATTGTGTAGAAAGTTTCGCAATCCTATGAACACCCTAGGTTTTAACCGTACCTAAACCTACGTATTCTCTGCCCTTGATTGAGGCAAGTCTCGACTTTTGATTACTATTTAAATTTTGGGGCAAGGGTTACTTAACGTACTGTTTTTTTTCTAAAACGATTAATTAGTAAACCCTAATGCATGGCTGAAATCTTCCTATTATAAAAAAAAGTTTACCTCTCACTTAATTATTGACGGAGTAATAGGTAGACTTCACAGGGTTAATTAACCTACAGGAAAAATAAAAAATGGATAAAAAATTACCATTTATATTTTTATATTGTTACCATATAATTAACCATTTAGTATTACTCATTTGTCAGCAGTGACGTTGAGCAATTAATGTTCTGTGTAATCCCGGATGAATGACTAATACAACTTTCACGAGTTTTTCATAAAATCCTGACAGAGCTAAAAATTTTTGATGAATTTTTCTTAAAGACGCTAAATATACCTGAGGTCAATTGCCACATCCGTCTTGAGACTGATGACTTGGATGGTGGCAGCGAGGAGCACTCAGTCTAATGGCCTAAGGCTAAAGCTTTGGGCTACACCAAGCAACTCCATCTAGGTGGACTAATTTTGTATAGCGCTATATATTTTTAGGACTTACCTAGGGACTATACCTGTAGGGTCTCGCTTCGGACTCTACTAAGCTGTCACACATTTAAATTGTATTTAATGTATTTAAATTGTGAAGAGGCGCGCTGATGGGGAGATGGGGAGATGGGGAGATAGGGAGATAGGGAGATGGGGAGATGGGGAGATGGTATACCGGCTTTTGCACAAGTGGATCGAGCGGAAATTTAAATGCTTATTAGCTTACATAAGCGCGTTTGTTGCCCAGTTTTGCCTAAGTCCTGTTTTTGCTACTGTGGGCGAATTAACTACGAGTCTGACCCCCATACCATCTGTAGGAGCAATTGTGTAAGCTTTTCAAACTTCCCCCTCTTCCCTCCTTTCCCCATAATTTGCTGTGGGCAGCTTTAGTCATGATTGAGGTAAGGACGTTCCCATTCAATTCCTAACTCAGAAAATTGTTGGCGGATGGCGTTGAGGCGCTCCTCTGGAGTGTTATTACCGTTTTGCCAAGCCTGCATTAAACCATTCGCTACAATTTGGCAGCGGTTCATGCCAAAACTTTCTTGAGAGGTAAATTTTTTGGTTGGTTCTTCGGCAAAACTCAATCCCGGTGCCAAAAACTTGGTGAATAAAGGCACTTCTGGGCGAAAATGGCAGCGGTTTGGTAGATATATGGTTTGCATCACCCCAAAGACCACTTCAGAATCACAGCGCTCAAAGTAGAGTACTCCGCAGTCATGGCGTTTGTATTCCGATGGATTGTATAGAACTTTAAATGTGAAAGGAATTGCTGCTGCATTCAAATATTTTGTCATGCTATCCATGACAGCAAGGGCTCCATCTGGTGTCAGATTAAAGTAGATCCGTGCTGTTTTAGAATCGATATCACCATTGCCCTGTCGCTCTTGACCAACATTACCCACTGCTACATAAAAGCCATTTTGCATCAAATTTTTGGGCATCCGGATGGCAACGAGGCTGCCGATAGTAGCAGATTTTTCCTCAGATTTGAGATGAATCTCCCGTTCAATATGCATAGTCAAACTACCTTTGGTGACGGCTATTGAACCATCGCTTTCTTCTGAGATTACCTGCCAATTGGCATCAAAGTAGCCTGTGCCTTGATTGTTGGCGTGGAGTCGTTGGTAAAAATCTAGGTCTATTCCCAGCAGGGTATTGTTCTCTAAGTTTTGATGGGGTGCTATATCGGCTGAATTGGTGTGAAGTGCCAGGGGAGTGCGCAGATAGCCATTGTAATAAATGCCGTAGAGGAAATTTCTCAGCAGTAAGCTGAGATACTTATGCTGTATGTCTTGAGGGAGTTGCTGAAAGCGGGCTACTGTTTCATCAGCTATGGTGAAGGGTTGATAGTTGGGATGGTTGATACAAAAATTGGACTGGATTTCAATATTGTTAACAATGTCTTCCAGAGCTGCTTGCTGTTGATTAGGAAAAGGGTTGTCAAATAGCATCGTAATTTAATTTAAAATTAGATGAGGTCTAAATAGCAGTTTTCAATTGACAATTCACAGGTATGCTCAAAACCCTTTTCTAGGGGATTACCGGATTTGATATCAGTTGTGATTCTGAGATCCCAAAAACTGTTGGCACAGATTGTTGTGGTCGGCAGAGTAGACTTTTGGCAACCTGGAGCATACAGATTCCAGTATTATCAAAGGATTTCTGATAGTAAATCATTGCCTGAATTTGGTGAATCAGTGCCAAACCGGTAAACTGAACTACTCGTTTAAGCCAGTTGGGACGAGCCGAATCAATCCCGGGAAAAGCGGTAAGATAGGCTTGGGTTAGAGCAGCGATGGAGGGTTGAAGCACTTGTAAAGGAGTCACTGCTAGACGCAAGGATTCTTCTAATTTAATCGTGGGGTCTACCACTAAGCTACTTAACCAGATACCCAGGTAGCTGGCGATTATGGTTCCAAGGTCAAAGGCTGGATCTCCCCAGGCACAACGTTCCCAATCAATCAGTCGCACCATGCTCTGATCGGGTGGTGAAGATGTTGAGAATTGCTCCCACTCTCTATGAACCAAAATGTTGTTCAATTTTAAGTCATTGTGGGTTAGGCAACTCGGATGCCAGTCAGTTTCCAAATCTGCGATCGCATTTCCCAGACTAGGGTAACGTTGATATAGAACAAAGAACTTTAAGGCATTGTTAGGGATTGAGCCAAACATCTCTGGGCTAAGCCGTCCGATTCCTTTAGCTGGATTACCAAAGCGATAGGGAGATGTCCCCTTTGGTACCTGGTCTAGAAAATTCCGACATTCTGGTTGATTGAAGGTAACACGATGGAGGTTGCCTAAAACTGTTCCGATATCAGTTGCGATCGCTTCAGGGAAAACTTGGTTTTGATAGTAGAAATTAAACAGGTCGAGATAGTTATTTAGATAGTTGTAGATCAGGATGCAATGATCGGGATCAAAATGAAGGATCTGGGAAACTGATGAAGCTAGACAGTGTTGGTCGGGGAACTGCTGCAGCCAGCGATGAAATTGCCACTCATTGAAAAATTCATAATTTATAAGACCACCATTATGGGGTCTTTCCTGCTTAACCAGTAGCTGACGATGATCTGAAAAGCTCACCAGTAAATTGAAATTCTTAGCAGGGGCAGCCGATTTCACCTGGATAGATTCTAGGTCTGACGGAGTACACAGCCCTATATCCAATAGATATGAGGAAATCGTTTCAGATGATAGTGGTTGCACAATATTAGTAGATGATCAGTAGATGCACGACTTAAAGAGAAAATGTTTGTTGTTTACCCTTGAGAAGT
Organism: Moorena sp. SIO4A5; assembly: GCF_010672005.1. Taxonomy (NCBI): domain Bacteria; kingdom Bacillati; phylum Cyanobacteriota; class Cyanophyceae; order Coleofasciculales; family Coleofasciculaceae; genus Moorena; species Moorena sp. SIO4A5. Next base: position 4,802 of record NZ_JAAHHZ010000252.1, read on the forward strand.
TAACCGATAGTAGGGGCAAGTCTTGTGCCTAACCGTACAACAATCAACAATCAACAGTTAACAATCAATAATCATACTGTTATATTTTCAGCAGTTATCCCATTTCTCTTTATCTATTGATACTCTAGTTTTCCACTAAAAACTCGCCAAAATGGCGACATGAAACTGAGATTTTTATCTAAAACAGAATTTGTAGACTTACAGAAATCTTGAAGAAAGTCATCCGTCACACTCCTATGGAGGAAAACTAATAATGGAAATTTCTGAGTTACCCATCGGTTTTGAGTTGTTATCCGATGAGGAAACCTTTCTCAATGATCTAGATCAGCAAGATACTATGGTTCAGGGTGGATGTGGTCCGACTCCCCAAACACCATACATTCTGTGTCCAGCACCTACGGCAGTTCCTATGCCTGAACACCCAGAACCCTGAGTGCCTGACACAAGTGCCTCAAAACCTGATTCTGCGTAGGTTATGGTTGCCGGTGGTGAGGGGACGGTCAAAGACAAGTGGTAGGGCCAGAGCGATCGCGCTTATTTGAGAAAAAAAGGGGTAGAGGGATATGCGAGGCTAGTGTCACGACACAACCAGCCCATGAGAGCATGTCCAACTCTACCCAAATTCATGATCAACTGTTAAACTTCCTGCGTCAATACAGCAACTATCGGGATCTGCGCCATCTAAAAACCTTAGCTTGGATGGTAAGTGCCTTAATTAGCAGCGGTCAGCTGAGCCTGAGTGCCTGGGATATCGAGCCGAGCAAAACTGGCTCAGAGCTTTGAACGTCGGTGGCATCGGTTTGTGAGCAATCGGCTCATTGGCGTGAAGGGGCTATACACTCCCTTGATGCTATTGGCATTGAAAGATTGGCAGTCCCACCGTCTGTACCTAGCCCTAGATACTACAGTGCTTTGGAATCGTTATTGTATGATTCATCTGTCAGTGGTGTGTTGTGGTCGTGCCGTACCATTTCTCTGGCTTGTATTAGAGCATGGTAGTGCCACGGTGGCCTTCAAGGAATATCAGCCATTATTACGCCAAGCCCGGTGGATATTGCGTCAACATACCGATGTGATGCTCTTAGCCGACCGGGGCTTTGCCAACCATGCCCTGATGAAATGGTTGCAACGGAGCAATTGGCATTACTGTCTGCGGCTGCCCTGTGATGTCCATTTGCACGGTCCCCGTCGCTATCCCATTGAACTCAGTTATCTTTGGCCGCCAAAAGGAGAAGCGGTGTTTTATCGCCATGTGGGCTTATGGCAAGATGGGGAATACCGTTCTCATTTAGTGTTAGCCAACATCAAAGGGGTCAAAGACCCCTGGGCAGTCATAACCGATGAAACCCCCAATTTAAAAACTTTGTGGCAATACGGTTTGAGGTTCCGGGTCGAGGAATTATTTTTGGATAGTAAGTCAGGAGCCTTTAAACTTGAAGAGTCCCGTATCCGTTCCGCGAGCGCTCTCGAACGACTCTACCTAGTCGCTGCTGTGGCTCTACTCTACAGCACAACTCAAGGTATGGCCGTTCAACTTAACGGTCTGCGACGGCAGGTTGATCCTCATTGGCAAAGGGGTATCAGCTACCTGAAAATCGGTCTGCGCTGGCTAATGGGAGTTCTCCACAAAGGTCGTCCACTTTTAACACCTATCCCCTTGCTACCCAAAGACCCGCAACCGTGCTTTGCTTCTCAAAAAGCCCGTGAGGATTTTTATGATCGCATCTGGTTCTCACGGATTCAGTCGTTACAGTGTCGAGCCTGATACGCATCGGTTTCACCCAGATGTGTCAGGCAGTCAGATGCCCCTACTTACATTTGTCCAAGAGTGACCCTAATGACTATAGCCCTTATGATCATCAAAGAATTACCACATTAGTTGCCACATTAGTTGCCACATTAGTTGTAGGTGCCCATGGCGTGGGTCGGCGATGCTTGCTCCCAATTGCTTGTAGTCAGCTGCCAGTCAGAACTGCTGTAGACGTAAGTGATGCGGATATGCTCTAGGATTATGTAGAAGCAGGTAGATTTTAGCC
>NZ_JAAHHZ010000253.1:0-6833 GCF_010672005.1 Moorena sp. SIO4A5
TGACGGCTTTATCCGGTATAGAGGATAAGGTGAAAGGATTTGAGCTTGGGGGAGTCGATTATCTGACTAAACCGATTCAGTCACAGGAGGTGTTAGCAAGAGTCAAGGTACATTTACAACTGCGTTCCTTGACCAAAACCCTTGAGGACCAAACTAAGACATTGGAGGAGCAGAATCAACGTCTGAAAAAAGAAATTAAACAGCCCATGGAAGTGGAAGCAGAACTCAACGAAACCCGGCAACAGCTGCAAGCTAATCAAGACGAGTTGATCCAATCTGAAAAAATGGCTGCTCTCGGACAATTAGTGGCTGGAGTTGCTCATGAAATTAACACTCCCTTAGGTGCTATTAACTCCTCAGTTAGGAATCTTGCCAACTTTTTAGCTCACCACCTCAAGCAGTTACCTTCCTTTTTTCAAAAACTTTCAAAGGAACGCCAGTCGGATTTCTTTACCTTACTAGAACGCTCCAGCCAACAAACGACTCCTTTATCTACTCGGAACGTCAAATCAGAAAAGCCTTGACCGGCCAGATGACATCCCACTCGATTCAGAAAGCAGCAAAACTCGCCAATATTTTAGTAGGAATTGGGGTTTGGGACGACCTACACCCTTTGTTGCCTCTACTGAAAGACCCAGAGGGAGAAAAAATTTTACAAACTGCCTATCAATTTGCTAATCTCCAAACCAGTACCCGTAACATTGTTACCGCTGCTGAACGAGCTGCTAAAGTGGTGTTTGCCCTGAAAACTTATGCCCATGATGATTCTAGTGGTAACAAGATAGAGGCAAATATTATTGAAGGGATTTATACTATTTTAACTCTCTATTATAACCAACTCAAATACGGTGTAGAAGTAATCATAAATTATGAGGATTCCTTGCCTGCTATTCTTTGCTATCCCGACCAACTTAATCAAGTTTGGACGAACTTGATTCACAATAGCATTCAAGCTATGGATAGTAAGGGAACCTTAACCATTGATGTCAGACAGCAGGATGATCAGATAAAAGTCAGTTTCAATGATAGTGCTAAAGGAATTCCCCCGGAAATTATACCAAAAATATTTCAGCCTTTTTTTACGACTAAACCCCCTGGAGAAGGTAGTGGTTTGGGCCTAGATATTGTCAAAAAGATTGTGGATAAACATCAGGGTCAGATTGAGGTGGAGTCGGTGCCTGGAAAGACGACATTTACAGTAGTGTTACCAATCGAGATAGTTTCAGAGTAATATCCTAAATCCTATAGCCCTGCGCTTTATAGCAAGGGAAGTATAGTTTATGACATAGTATTTTCGTTTAAAGGGAACAGCGGATCTGGGAACAGCGGATCTGGGAACAGAAATATGTCTTAACCTTTACTTCGACTGCTATAACTATTAAACAACTGCTAAAATAACATATCCTCCTGATTTGTCAAGTATTTTAACGAACATTACTGAATCTTTTAATTCCTAGAGAGACTAATTGGTTGGAGCCCAAGATAGTAACTGGAAGTTTAACTAAAACTTAAATAATTATTAATGTAAAGTACCCTTTGTTTACTAAGTTTCGCAAAAATTGTCAAGTCCTTGTCTTGATGCGTCGCTTATTTAAAAATACTGAATCCTTTACTCCGTATAGGATTGAGAACTATGATCATAAAAAATATTGAAGATTTGTTACTTATTTGGTTAAGGTTATGTCTTCTTTCTATAAGTCTGTGTATACTAATAATTGTTGGTTGGCTGAAGTTAACAAACCTGAAGCTAACGGACATTTAAATTTACTGCTTTTTAGATGAGCTTTAGAGGTCTAGTGATAACAAGGCTTAGCCTCTGAATATTTCTCTATGAAATCTAAATTTAAATGTCCTAGGAGTAGACCACACCAAAAAAGGTTAGATAAGGATAACCTAAAAATGAAGATGATGCAAAAATTATTGCAAAAGCTAAAAACAGCAACAGTCATAGTACTGATCAGTGTTTTTGTTCTGTTAAGTTCTGGATGGACAAGCACCGCAGTTGCTCAACCCCCTATGGATGAGCTCGTAACGGGCTACGTATCTAAAGTAAATGTCGCCGATCTCGGCCGAGCCATCTTCTTTTACCATGAGCTTTTGGGCATGGAATGGGATCATTCCCAGGATACATACCGTTGGACGCAGTTCTTTTACCCCAACGTGCCTGGCACCAAAATTGGCGTCTACGAAAGCCAACCTACAGGAACGGGAGAAGCAGCACTAACACTAGTTGTAAACAATATAGAGGAAGCTAGCGATTTCCTGATGTCTCGAAGGATTGAGGTTTCACCGATTCAAGATGTTGGTGGAGGAGTTCTATTAGCATTCTTTAAGGATTTTGATGGCAACAGCTTAACTCTTCGCCAGAACGGGTGGTAATTGGTCTTGACTGGTAGTTGGTATTAACTTTTCAGTCTTGACTTTTCACAGCAGAACGAAACAAGAGGAGTGGTGATCATAAATCCTATTTAATCCTCTTTGATTCACTAATCCCCCTTTAGCCAAAACTACCCTTAGGTAGCGGTGATACAAACCGTGTCTAAATCAACAAAGTAGCTACCTCAAGGACTAAATTATACTAGATTCTAAAGGGGGTTTTTAACCAGCATTTGGAATTATTGGAATTATTGGGATTACAAGACTAAGTACTACTTCAAGCTATTACTTCAAACAACGGCTATCTTAACCCAACTATTTTCAAATAAAGCGTTTCGCTCAAATTTCGGATGAATCCGAACAATATAAATAGATTTCTGATCACTAGCAGATGTTTTATGTTCCGCTTCAGTAATTTTGTACCAATCTAGAGCAAAGCATTCACGGCTGTACAAGCTGTAGTAAATATCATGGCTTGTTAACAGGGATGGTGCTAGTTTGAATTTAATCGATTCTCCTTTTTTCAAGGCACCATAGTAAAATTTTGTTTCTGGATTCGGTACAGGTAAGAATACTTTTTTTACAAATGCTTGGGGTAACCATTGCTTAAAGCGCAACAGGTTGAAGACATAATAATTCAACCAGACATGAAGCCAATTTTTTCGTTTAATTAGGTCACGGTAAAAGCTGTTAATATCAGTAGGGGCGTTAATTTGCTTGGCATCTACTACTTTAACACCATCTGCTTTAACAGTAGGTTGCTCTACTGTTTCTGACCAGTGATAATACCGCAAACCTAATAAGTATTTACCTGGTTTCAAGCTCACGGATTCCCATTGGTTTTCTCCGGATACGGTGAGGGAGCTGATATTAGTGATAGTTTCAAAATCTGGTAGACTGTAAACTACTAATGTCCAGGATTGGGCTGATTGTTTAGCTGCACTGGCATCAAAGCTAATTACCTCTTTGACCTGAATCGGTCCAACTAGAGAAATAATAGCGTGAAGATTCCAACGAGCTCTACTCATTGCCCAAATTAATTTGATGGGCTTTTTTAAAAACTCGGCTGATACGAGTTGCCACTGGATATTTTTAGTGTTTTTTTTGGAGGTAAAGTATCCCCCTATGGTTTGCATCACAAATCTTAGGATGCGGGAAAAGATGAAAGAGAGTATGGATAAGGGGATTTCCCAGAAAAGGTCTATATTAGTCATTTGTTTGTATAGTGGAGAGAGCAGGGAGTAGGGATTAGGGAACAGGGAACAGGGAACAGGGAACAGGGAACATTGGGAAAGAGCTCAGAATATTTTTTGGTGTTATTATGAATCAGTATTTGGTTTCATGAACTAGTTGGTTTGGCTAGTTGGTTTGGCTATATTTGGTAATTGGTATTGTTAAGTTTACCTGTTACCTTTTCCCTTGTACTTGTTACCTTGTCACTTTTTAATTTTTCAGGTTTAATCGGTTGTTGGCGATAATTGCAACTATAGCATCTGGTGCATCAACATGGAGGTTATGTCCTCCTGATAGTTTTACTGTTTTAGCGTGAGGTATTGCAGCTTGTTGTAAGGCTAGGTCTTCGGGTCGGTTAAAGTTACTATTATTGCCATAAACTAAGGTAGTGGGAGCTTTAATTTGACTCAGTAGCTGTGTGTACTTATCTCGATTAAATGCCGTTCCACTTAAACCAATTCCCGTACGAATTTGCAGTCTTGGATCCCAGCGCCAGCATACACCACCCTCACCAGGTTCGGTAAGTCGCTGAGCATGTTTTAAAGCCAATTCTTCAGAGAGGTTGGGGGTTAAGCGGCGCAGACGATTAGCAGCAGCTTGGATATCCGCAAAGACTTGGTGTTGGGGTGGGGATGCAAGATAATCTAGGTGGGTTGCTATATTTTGAGCAGTTTGATCGTCCTTCTGTTCTCCTGGTAGCACTGGCTCCAGCAATAGTAAGGATTTGACCTTTTCGGGTCTGACACTGGCAAAGGTGGCAGCAACCACAGCACCCATGGAATGACCGACTAGAATAAATGGCTGGTCTGTCAGTGCTTTTGCATTCGGCTCTGCCGTGCCAAAAGCGATCGCATCCAAATCCCCCAAGTAATCGATTAATTGATAAGACCCTCCCATCCCCACATGCTGGGAACGTCCATGGCCTCGCTGGTCGGGTGCAACGACTCGATATCCCATCCTTGCCAAGGGACCAGCAATTTCTTCCCAAGCCGCTCCATGTTCTAAAACACCATGGATACATAGGATTAAATCTCCATCCACCGGACCCCAACTACACAGACAAAGCTGTAAACCCCGCACGTCTAGATAAGACTCTTGCATCGCTTCAAGTTCAACATTAGCTGGTTGGGCTGAAGGTTCAACCAGTAACGGCAATTGATAATCCAACCGTGTCGCTACTTCTTGGGCAAATTTCCCTAAAGGCTGGGGGAGCTGGATTTGCTGCCAAACTTCTCCCAAAGCCGAATCAATTTGCTTATGGTTGCGGAAATTGGGGTCATCTACCGGTAGGGATTGGGGATGAATTCCATCGGTCATCCGCTGGCCTTGATAAGGCTGTAAAACCGCCTCATCAAAAGGAATACCGAGAAACTCACACAACCTTGCCATCACCTTAGCAGGTTGCTTTACTAGTTCCTCGTAATACACTAAATGATGATTAGATGGTGCAATTTCCTCGCAGAAGTCTAGGATATTACGGTTACAGGTTGTCCAAACTTCCTCTGCTAGCCAATAAGGGTCTACCTCATCAATACCAAAGATTTTATCCATCCGATTTTTCACGAAGGAATCAATTACCGCATAGGGATGACGTACCAGATGAATATACTTCGCTTCTTCAAATAAATCTTCCGCGTGCCTTAGGGTTTCAATACTGCCAGCATAGGTAGGAGACTTATCCACAAGAGTACGTTTACCCGTTAGTTCCTGTAACCTGCCATAAACCTTCTGAATTGACCAGTCTTGCTGGGTTATCTCCTCCACCAGTGTTGTACTGGCTTGGGCATCTAGGTTCATAATTTCCATGAAAGCTCGCGCTAACCCTTCTCCTAAGTGAGTTGAACCCAAGGATTGATTGCGCTCAGCCATCGTTTCAAAGGGCAATAGGTGTAATTCTGGTGGACAGAATAAATCCCGATGACCAGCTAGCATCACCCGCAGTAAGGTGGAGCCTGACCGAGGGCTAGATAGCACAAACACCATGCTCCGATTGCGCTGGGTGGGTTTGGTAAATTTGCGTTCGCTATTGTTCCATGCCCAAGGATTAGCCCAATTCTTAATATCTGAGAGACTAGTAGTCGTCAATGAAGTTTCCGTTGGCTGGGGCTGATGAAGCCGTTCCATCTCCAAAGCCAAGTACTCAGATAGAGCTGTAATCGTTGGTCGCTCATAAAACTCCCTAGGATAAAGGGTTATCTTCAGGTCTTTCTTACAGGCATTGAGTACTTCTACAATCATCAAGGAATCAGCACCCAAATCCATCAGGTTGCTCGACCCTGAGATTTCCCGACTTATCCCTAAAGCCTTAGCAATCTGTTGCTTAAGGTAATCTTTTAATAACGCTTCCCGTTGGGTTGTTGTACTGGCGAGCAGTTGATCAAAAATCCCAGAATTGTCGTTTTCCCCATCCCCCTGAGGCGGTAGTGTTTCTGTTGTGATTACCTCTGATAGGAATAACGGTAACTCTACCGGTAGTCGTTCCTTTAACCTTGACCACTCTACCGGTAATACCCCCACCTGAGCCCCATCTTGTGCCAGAAGTTGTTCGAGTATCTGTAATCCCTGTGGTGCTTGAATCGGCTCGATTCCCAGCATTGCCATCCGTTTACCGACGCTAGCGGCTAAACCCATCTCAGCCCAAGGTCCCCAATTAATACTTAAAGCGCTTGCACCTTGCTGTCGTCGATAATGGCTGAGGCTATCTAAAAATCCGTTAGCTGCGGAATAGTTTCCTTGACCAGGGGTACCTAGGATAGAGGTAGCGGAAGAAAATAGTACAAATAACTCTAGGGCTATATCCTGAGTCAACCTGTGTAAATTCCAGGCTCCCTCAACTTTCGGCTTCATCACCTTGGCAAATTTTGCCCAATCTTGGTGCAGCAGCACCCCATCCTCTAGGACCCCTGCACCATGGATAATTCCTTTGAGGGGGGGTAGGGAAACCTGAATTCTGTTGAGACAGTCCCTAACTTGTGCTTCCTGGGATACATCCACCTGCTCCAGGACCACCATCACACCTTGTTCTTCTAATTTCCCAATTATTTCTGACGCCCTAGGATTTGGTTGGCTTCGTCCTACCAGTACTAAATACCTTGCGCCCTTATCGACCATCCATTCAGCTACCTTTAACCCCAGTGACCCCAAACCACCGGTAATTAAGTAGGTGCTATCTGGTTTTAGCTGCAATGGTAAAGTGGGGGGTTGGGACTGTTGCTGTTGATGAA
>NZ_JAAHHZ010000254.1:0-6801 GCF_010672005.1 Moorena sp. SIO4A5
CCATATTCTGATCAATCACTGGCATCTGAAACCAAACACCAGAAGAGCAGTCCAAGAATTGGTAGCTCTGTTTGATCATGTGCCGTCTCCTTTGAGGGTTCACTCTCGGGCTCCTAGACGCCTGCGGCAACTAATGCAGATGTTCAAAAGAACAGAGCAATATCTAACCTTGCAACGTCTGTCTATAGTAATGAATGATACACCTCAATACTCTAATGGTTCTAAGCCAGTGGCAAACTTGATTCAGCGGTACCCCTACTTATATGAACATTGCTTACTCAGTGAAGACAGCTCTCAGGAATATCAGCAAACTGTCCGGCAAGTTCAAGCTATGGTTCAACGGCGCTTTGATTGTGATTTATCTAAGTACGTAACCTATCAGGTGCGATGCGCCAATCTCAGGCGAAATCGGGCTATCACGAGTCCAAGACGAATTATTCAACCAGTGTCAAATCCCACATTGCTGACCGAACGAGAGTTGGCGAGTGCTCTCAAGCAGTTTTTTGGCAAAGTGCAAGGGTCTTACACTTACCAAGATGTTGCTCGTAGCTTCCATACCCACAGTCAGCACACAGCCTGTTTCAAAGACTTCAAGGAAGATTTATATGAATATTTGATTGCCTCGATTGACCCAGCCTATGGGAAGCAACAGTTTAACAAGCGATTGTATACTCATTTGCAAAACACCTTGCCTGAATGGGATTACCAAACGCCCAATGAATTTATGGTGGTGCGCACCTGTACTCAATTGTTAAACTTTTTGGTGGTGGAAAGCCCTAAACGCCCCAATCACTATACATTTGTTGATTTGATTACCAATCTAGGAACCACCATTACCACTGGACTATTGATCAAGATAGTATTGATCTGCCGTAAAGTCAAGCCCTATTTAGAAAAGCGATTTTCGATTTTGTTTAACCACTACGAGTCCGAAACCAGAAACAGCGTACCCTGGTTAGTCCCGTCTCTGGAAAACTTGAATATTGCCTTGAGTGTACACTTTGGCTCAGCTGATATCTCCTGCCTTAATCAGATTATGTGAGTTATTGCGTAGCGCTATAACTAGAGCTTGTAACTATAGCGTTTATCATACCTATGAGGTACACAGGATTTTTTTCCACTTCCGACTTCCCTACTCCCTACTCCCTACTCCCTACTCCCTACTCCCTGTTCCCTTTGCTATAGTTGCTAGATTCCGATTATTGTAGAGACTCATTGCTTTTTCCACACCTTGCTTAAGAGACAGTTCAACCGCCTCAACTGCTAGTTGGACTACCTCAGACATTAACTGGGCTTCCTGGGGTGAAAATTTTCCTAGGACGTGGGAGATCGTGTCTGGCTTCTGACTGGATTTGCCGATGCCAATCCGCAGGCGAGGGAAGTTTTGCGTACCGAGATGGGCAATTGCGGATTTCATGCCATTGTGTCCTCCCGCTGAACCGGAAAGGCGTAGACGCAAACGCCCTACTGGTAAGTCCATATCATCATAAATGATCAGGACTGACTCAGGTTTTAGCTTGTACCAATCAGTCACCGCCCGAATTGCTTGTCCAGAGCGATTCATGTATGTAAGAGGCTTAAGCAAGCTGAGCTTATTTCCTTTTAGTCCAATTCCTTGACCAAACCATCCCTGAAAGCGGCGATGTTCGTTTCCTACAATCTGTAATCGACGTGCGATCGCATCGACCACTTCAAAACCGATATTGTGCCGGGTGTTATCGTACTTGGGTTCGGGATTACCTAAACCCACAATCAGTTTAGGAATTATACTCTGTCCGGTTGTTTCGATAGTGCTCATACTCAAAAATCGTTTTGGTCATGGGTAATGGGTAATGGGTAACCCATTACCTACGGTTTATGATCTAGATGTTTCCGGACATCATAACAAGGGAGTGGGGAATAGGGGGAAGCTGTGCAGGCATGGGTGCGGAACTTGACACGTCATACTTTACATGTTATATGTCACACGTTATATTTAACACGTTATACTTTTCCCCATCCCGGATTAACTACGCAGGATATTGAAATAACGATTCCAGATAGACACGAGCACAAGCGCGATAACTCTGGGACGTTTCTGGAGTCTTACCAATACCATTTTGGAGCAAAAACAGAGAAAGTGCTGCTGCGAAGACCCGGTCTTGGTCCCAGCTAGGATGGGTTTCTAGGTAGCGCTTGAGAGACTCGTGCAGGTCTTCGGGGATTTCTGCCAGGATACTTACAGTTGCGTTCATATTCACCTCTTCATATAAAGGTATTTTTGGAAAAAGCCACCTGATTTCAAGAACTTCAGATAACTGCCTTGGCCAAAAGAAAGCCAAGACAAGCTAGCACCGAAGCACTGAATTTTGATGCCACCCTTGCTTTAGTTCAGAACTATCCCCAAATAGGGTAGGGTAGTCCGTGCTAACCCCTGCTAGTGGGCGTAGGTTAGCTTAGAGCAAATTTTTTTATAGGTTGGTCGCACCATTTTCATCTGAAATGGGGTGGGTTTGTCAATGCTGCGAAATATTACAACTCTTGTTTAAATTCCGAAAGGTATACGAACTAATCAGGGTTTGAGGCGCTTTTTGGTTACATAACTTTACATAAACTGCGGTCTTAACTGCTGCGGAATACTAAGTCGGGAAAATCCCCAGTAAAACTGGAATACCTAATGCCACCGTTGAGGCTTGTGGAAAACTATGGGAAAACTGTGGAAAAGGTTGAAGCTCTGTGTGGAAACAGTGGGGAATCTGTGGGGGAAAGTTGGGACAAACGATAAGAATTCTTACAGTTTCGCGCTTCGGTGGAAAACTGGTGACAACAGATGGGGCAACTGTGGATTGTGACCCCTGATATATTAGTTAACTAAAACTAGTTAACTAAATTTAGCTAACTATTTAATTGACTCCTTAAGGAAGAAAGAGCAATGAAAAAAAATATAACCACTGACTAATTGCTTATAACATAATTATGTGGTATGTTCGGGTATATTGTCGCTACGCCACCTTAGAGCCTCTTCACGAATTTGTTGTATGTCTTGATCAGAGATTCTGTCGATGTGAGACAAGACTAAACTCATGCGGCCTTGAGCCTTGAGTTGGTCACGGTGGCGGCAAAGAAAATCCCAGTATAAGAAATTAAAGGGACAGGCTCCCTGGCCAGTGCGCTTCCGAGGATTGTAACCACAACTGCTGCAGTAGTCGCTCATTTTATTGATGTAATTAGCTGATGCAGCGTAAGGTTTGGATGCTAGGATGCCGCCATCGGCAAACTGACCCATGCCAATCACATTGGTTTGCATCACCCAATCATGGGCATCGATAAAGGCTCCATGAAACCATTCTTCTATAGATTGAGGCGAAACTCCAACAATTAGAGCAAAATTGCTCAACACCATCAGTCGCTGAATGTGATGGGCGTAACCGGTGCGTTCAACCTGACTCAAAATTTGGCGTAAACAGTTCATGTCTGTTTTCTCAGCATGCCAGTAAAAGTCAGGTAGGGGCTGGGTGTGGTTGAACCAATTGCTTTGGGAGTAGTCAGGGTTCATATAGATATAAATACCGTGCATATATTCCCGCCAACCCAGGACTTGACGAATAAATCCTTCTGTGCTGCTTAAGTCGAGTTGGTTTTGGTGATAAGCATTCTCGACTGCTTTAATTACTTCCTCAGGTTGGAGTAAGCCGATATTGAGGTAAGGGGAAATTAGGGAGTGCCACATGGTATCTTCGTTGGTGACCATGGCATCTTGATAGGGACCAAAATTGGGTAGGCGATGGTGAATGAAAAAGTCTAATACTTGAAGAGCTTGATGGCGATTGACCGCCCAACGGAATGGTTCTGTTTTTCCGTAGCTGGGAAAGTTTTGAGCATTAACGGAGTTGATCACCTCTTGGGTGATTGGGTCGGGTTCAAACCAAAGGGCGTCTGGTGGATTTAGATTACGTTTTGGGGGTTTACGATTTTGTTTATCGAAATTCCATTTCCCACCAATTGGCTTATTTCCTGCCATCAAACTATTAAATCGCTTGCGCCCGACCCGATAGAAGTTTTCCATAATCAGACGTTTTTGAGATTTCGCCCAGGTTTGAAAATCAGACTCGCTCCACAGAAAATGATTGTTGGGATTGACATCCTCCCGCCGCTAAATCATAGATTATAGCGGGGGATTCCTAAGACTCACGACTTAGGTTTCTGTTTCCTTCTCCCCTTTGGGGAGTTTTTCGCACCAGCCTTTCGAGATTTACTCTCTTCGGGTCTTACGGTCGCTCCGCAGACTGAAACGGCAAGCCCTGCCGCCAAAATATTAGTTGATGCGTTAATATCACGATCGTGATGAGCGTTACAGAATGGGCAATCCCATTCCCGAATATTTAAAGGCAAAGAATCAACACGATTTAGACATACAGAACACAGCTTGCTACTAGGGAACCATCTGTCAATGGAAATAGCTTCACGATTATACCAGTCTGATTTGTATTTAATCTGACGAATTATTTCCGCCCAATTGGCATCATTGATAACTTGAGATAATTTGTGATTCTTAACCATGTTTTTCACAGCTAAATCCTCAAACACAATCAATTGGTTTTCTCGGACTAGTTGAGTAGTTAGCTTGTGAGTAAAATCTTTTCTAGTATTCTTAATTTTTGCGTGTATCCTGGCAACTTTTAACTTTGCCTTGTAACGATTGTTAGATCCTTTTTGTTTTCGCGACAAAGCTTTTTGGTACTTAGCTAATCTTTTCCTAAGTTTCTTAAAGTGTTTGGGATTAGCGATTTTGTCTCCGTCACTAGTTGTAATTAAACTAGAAATTCCTAGGTCAAAGCCAACTTGTTTATCCGTTGGTGGTAGACTCAAATCTCTGTAGTCATTAAACCTTATAGAGATATGCCAACGGCCAGATGGATCCAAAGTAACCGTAACAGTACTTGGGTTGCAGTTTTCAGGTAATTGACGACTCCAACGAATAGGTAAAGGTTCTTTACATTTGGCAAGATAGATTTTACCATCTTTCCATTTGAAAGCTGACTTAGTGAACTCTGCACTACCACCATTACGCTTTTTCTTGAAGTTAGGATACTTAGCACGACCTGCAAAGAAATTAGTGAAAGCAGTTTGGAGGTGTCTTAACCCTTGTTGAAGGGGCACAGAACTGACATCGCCCAAAAAAAACAAGTCATCTTGTTTTTTCCATCCTGTCAACATCAAAGAAGTTTCCTTGTAGCTTACACGTCGGGAGCGTTCATACCAACCTTTTGTCCTAGCATCTAAAGCTTTATTGTAAACAAGTCTTACACAGCCTAGAGTTCTCCTCAACAGAGTTTCCTGTTCAGGGGTTGGGTAAAAACGGTAACGGTAAGCTTTTTCGACCATATTTACTCCTTGAAGTACACTTACATTTTAAACTCTTATATGTAAGATGTCAAGTGGACGCAATTCATGAGGGGCTGTGTGCGGAACCTGCGTCCGCACTTTATACGCCCCGTCTCCCGCTAACCCTACGGGTATAACGTGAGTCTTCTTGCTCTTTTAGATAAAGGTAATTTGGCAAGTTAGTTTTAGGTTGCCAATTATTTCGGCCTGAAGGAGTGACAAACAGGCTTAAAAGCCTTACTGGGTGTGGGGTGTAGGGTGAGGGCGAACGGGGAATATCAGGAGCTGGTTACGTTGCGACGGGACGGTTTAATCAGGTTTCGGACCCAAGAAAATCCCTGGGCTCACTCCAAATTCCCTTCTATTTTCCCCACACCCCACACCCCACACCCCACACCCTGTCTAGTTTAATGCCTTGTTGTCACCCCCTCAGATTTCTGCAAAGGGTCGGTCATTGGGCGTCATTACCCGTAGTTCGGTAATCGTATTTTTTGTGACCCAGGCTTGGAGAGGCGTTTCAAAGTCGTCTGCTGTTTTATAGCTGACTGGCCAATCTTGGGTGCGTAATTCCTCAGCAAAGTGCCGCATGGCTGACCAAATGAATACCAGTTTTTGGCGGTGGTAACGTCTTTGTTGGACGTAGCTTAGGGATTCAATCAGAATTACTGGCGTATTTTGATGGTTTTTTTGACAACTGTTTAGGGCTGATTGTTCATTCCAAAGTTGATCCCCTAGTACCCAAATCCCGATAGTCATTATGGCTGATGCTTTTTACTGTATTGATATCATACAATAACTTCAGGGATTTTTGTCTTGAGTTTTAGGAAGTAGGGAATAGGGAGTAGGGAGTAGGGAGTAGGGAGTAGGGAATAGGGAATAGGGAATAGGGAGTAGGGAGTAGGGAGTAGTCAAAAAAAGGGGGTAATTAGATTAAAAAGTACCCCTTATTAAGGGTGATTTATGGGGATATTAATCAGAGATTAACAAAACTTACATGCTGCCAAATTCGAGCCTAATTCAGCAGTAATAATAATTAATTTTTATGTGTTTTTTTAGGTAAAATAAATCTAATAGTTATATAGAGCAGCTATAAATTGGTTTATAACTGCTCTATATAGCGGTTATATAGCGGTTTTTAGTCTAATGAGGTACACAGTATTTTTTCCCTGTTCTCTGTTCCCTATTCCCAGATCCGCTGTTCCCTACTCCCTACTCCCTACTCCCTACTCCCTACTCCCTACTCCCTACTCCCTGTTCCCTAAAATCCAGAACGAAAGTACCTCACCGAATTAAAAACCGCTATAAAAACTGCTAAATACTACATATCTCAAGGCGAGAGAAGAGAGATACGCCACCCATAAAAAAGGCAAAGTATGCCCAACCGGAAAAGAATCCGACATAGCTGACTGGTAGATGCCCCTGGGGAGCATTGAGGGT
>NZ_JAAHHZ010000255.1:0-6798 GCF_010672005.1 Moorena sp. SIO4A5
CTTCGTTCGCGTTTGGCCTACGGCCACGCGGGGCTCGTTCGCGCAGCGGAGGCCTACGGCCTAAAGCGTCGCCTACGGCGAGGTATAAAAATTACTAAAACCAAACAAGTAGTAGGATTTGATTTGGCAACTAAAGAACTATGACTCTGATTCAGTCTACCTTCTAGCTTCCTTGTCACCCCATCAGCATTATTTTTTTGACCACAAGTCGCTCTAATTGCCAATCCATAAGGCTTCTGGCTTGGTTGTCACCCCGTCAGGCTGCTTTAAGGCAGGATGCAGAAGGCAGAAGGCACGTAATACCGTAGTTGCAACTATTGTTAATAATTCCAGTGATTTTACAAATGATTTAAGATTACTATATGTTACAAGTTGGCTCTTCCGGCTTTGCGGTGATAAGACAAGCTTATGTCAGGTAATTCCGCCAGTTCCAGCCACGTTGATTTTCGATTTTGTGCCTTTTAATACGTTTTCAACCACAGATCCGGAAGAGCCTACAAGTTTTGTCCCTTGATAGCTATAAAGGATACTGTTTTGATACTTTTGTCAAGTACCTTTTTTACTAAATTAGATGAGCTTACCCTGGTAAAATTTAGTCATAAGCTTATTGATTGTAAACAATAATTAATGAAAATTAATCCTAATGAATAGGAGTGTTTTATACGAAAAATGAGAGCTATATCCCTTGTCATGTCTGCTTTCTAACTATTTTCGTACAAAAAAACAAAAAAAGTGTTGACTTTCTCAAATAATAACGATAAGATACCAAAAGTTATTAAGCAGCCTATCTATATATAGCGTTCGTCATAGCTATGAGGTACACATTTTTTTTGCCCTCTTCCCTTATCCTGGCTCCCGGCTCCCCGCTCCCGGCTCCCCGCTCCCCGCTCCCGGCTCCCTAGAACCCAGAGAGTTGTACCTCATGGGTATAAGACTTGCTATAGTATGCTAGTCTACTCTCAAAACACACAGATGAGATCCATCACAACAAAGCTCAAACTTAATAACAAACAGAAAAAGATGATGGCTCAACACGCAGGAGCAGATGGTGTTTTAACTGGAGTTTCAATTTATGGAATATCGAGATTTAAACCCAATTATAAGGATCCAAAAATACGGTTGTCTTGACTTTAATGCCTGTGGGTGAGTAACCGCCGACGGTCTCAGGGTCAGCAGTAATTAAACATGATCAGATGGTCACGTTATGTGACGCTTTGTATCAGTTTTGTAGAGCAGTGTAGAGGTAATAGAGAAACTTAGTTCTAACGAATTAGATTAAAATCCGTTTTAGAGGAGCCAATGTCAAGGATTGTACTGTAATGAAGAGCCGTATGATACGTGCATTGTCACGTACGGTTCTGGAGACGAATCAGTGGAGTGACTCACTGGCTTAGTTTAATGGAAACTGCCTGCGGGTATCCAGATCAGAAGTGGTATTAAAAGCAAAAAATATAATAAATAATTGGTATAAAAAAAATGCTGGAGTTAATTAATCGTTATCAATATGGGTTTGTTTCTATTCCTGTAATCTTAGCCTGTAGAGAAAAGGGATTATTTGACTTAATAAAACAAAAGAGAATAACCCACCGGCAAATAGCTAATACTCTAGGGGCAAATACGGGTCATTTGCAAGTAGCCTTAAAAATGATGGAATCCCTAGGTTGGCTATCAAAAAATGAGGTTGATGAATACTCCCTCACGGATAATTTTCAACCATATCTCTGGACATGATCAAGCATGCTATTCGGTTGTTGCTCGACTATTACCTACATTTCCAGGATGTTCCGGTTCCAATCAGATTCATCCCATAATTCAGGAATTCCTACTTTATAAATCAGCTCTAAAATAAAATTAAATCAATGCTAGATAAAATAAATCGTTATGCTCATGGGTTTGTAGCTGTACCAGTGATTTGTGCTTGTTCAGAAGCAGGGGTATTCGAGTTACTATCACAGAAAAAATCACTGAAATTAGAAGAAATAGTAGAGCATTTAGCAGCAAATAGTGGACATCTAATGGTAGCTATGCGACTCCTAGAGTCATTATCATTCCTATATCGCTCTCAAGCAGAAGAATACATATTGACAGAACAAAGTCAACAACATCAAATCATCCCTAAAGCTCTGATGAGCTTATATAAATATCCATTTGAGTTATATTTAAAAGGAGAAGTAGAAACAGGAATCAGCAATTGGATTAATTGTTCATCTCGAAGATGGGATACAGAAAACTCATTACTAAGTGATTTATTAGATGGAGTATTACTCATCCCCCTGCTACTAGAACTGAAAAAACAAAACTTACTGGATGAATCAAAAAAAATATTTAACACATTAACAAATTCCCTTAAACAAGAACTATCAACATTATTCATCAATTTAGGATGGGCAGAAGAAAAAACAGAAGGGCTATATTTAACAGATATAGGTAGATTTATGCGTGACAGATCCTTAAACTTAGGAACAACAGCGTCTTATGCTCCTATGTTGTTACAGATGAAAGAATTACTATTTGGAAATCCTCAGAGAGTATTTCAAAGAAATAAGACTGAAAAAGAAAGACACGTAAATAGAACATTAAATGTAGTAGCAAGTGGCTTTCAACACGAAAAGTTTTTTGCCGATACAGATAAAATCATCATATCTATATTTAACCAACAGCCAATAGAAGAGCAACCAAGCTATATAGTAGACATGGGTTGTGGGGATGGAACGCTACTGAAACGAATATATAAAATCATCAAACAATTCTCTGCTAGGGGAAAAGTATTAACAGAGTATCCTATCATCATGGTAGGAGTAGACTACAATCAAGAAGCATTAGATGTCACAGATAAAAATTTAGTAGATATTCCCCATCTAGTCATTCCAGGAGATATAGGAGCACCAGAAAAATTATTAGAGCAATTGAAAGCACAAGGAATAGAACCAGAAAAAGTATTACATATTCGTTCATTCCTAGATCATGACCGACCATTTATAGCTCCAAAAAATACAGAAATAGCTCAAGCACGCTCTCAGTTAGATTATCAAGTAGTAGATGTAGATCGAGAAGGAAAGCTGATACCACCTCACATGGCAGTACAAAGTTTAGTAGAACATCTAGAAAGATGGTCATCAATAATAACTAGACATGGATTATTGCTCCTAGAAGTACATAGTTTAACGCCAGCAGTAGTCAAAAAATATATAGATGAAAGTGAATCTCTGCATTTTGATGCCTATCATGCCTTCTCAATGCAACATTTAGTAGAAGCAGATGTGTTCTTGATGGCAGCAGCAGAGGTAGGTTTATTTTCGAGGAAAGAAGCTTTTCGTAAGTATCCGAAAATGTTACCATTGACTCGAATCACAGTTAATCATTTTGAAAAGCGTGAATATCAGATACGGTATGCAACTGTAAAGGATATACCTAGTATGTTAAGCTGTGCCACTATTAATCAACCTGCGAACGAATCTTTGTTTGAAGTTTTATTGAAACAAGCTCCAACAGGACATTTAGTGTTAGAAAGTCAAGGGGAATTGGTAGCTGCAATCTTAACAGAATATAAAAAATCTAATGAGGTGCTGGAAATAAGTGAGTTTTTAGTAAGGACTTCTGTAGAAAATTGGCAAGTATTAGCAAAAGACTTACTAGAATTTGTGGAACAGTGGGGAATAGTCAAACCAGGAATCAAAGAAATAGATGGATTGTTAAAATACCATGAAGCTATCTCAAACTTTCAAAAATCAAAATGGCATCAATCCTCAGTTTTAAAAGAAAAACTCACAGAAAAAGTAGCTCTACACCAATTAGCCACTTTAGAACTATGTGATTTAATGGCTCCAGAATATGAGCTAGAAGCCTTTGCAGCACGTTGGCTTTTGCGTGTTTTTCAAGATATGGGTGTATTTCTCAGAGAGGGTGAATCTTATATAGAGTCTGAGTTGATTTCTCAGCTAAAAATTTCATCACGTTACCAGAGACTTTTAAATGCTTTATTACAAATTTTGCATAAGCGTGGTATTCTAAAAATTGATAAAAATCGAGTGTTGACATTAGCAAGATGCAAGAGTTTTGCTCTACAGAATGTTTCGTCTGAAGTTGCTGCTTTTTATCAGTATTTTTCCGAAAAATATCCGGCTCATTTACCCTGGTTAATAGTAGTAAAAAGGTGTCTAGATAAATATCCATTGATTCTACGTGGTGAAGTTGATGTCAATGAGGTAGTCTTTACTGATGGGGATATGGAGCTATTTGCTGGACTATTTCTAGGACATCCTGTTGCTGACTACTTTAATGAGTTGCTAGCAGATGGGGTTTGCTGGGAAGTAGAACAACGTTTGTTAGAAAATAGGGCGCAACCTATTCGGATATTGGAGATTGGAGCAGGAACGGGAGGTGTTACAGGAATATTACTAGAAAAGCTAGCTTCTCTAGCAGAGCAAATTGAATTTTGGTTTACTGATATTTCTAGCGTTTTTACACGTTATGGTGAGAGTAAGTTCAAGCAGTTTACTTGGGTGAAATATCAAACCTTTGACATAGAAAAATCTCTTGAGGCTCAGGGAATCAACTCTGAAAGTTTTGATGTGGTAATTGCTGGTAACGTACTACACAGCACAAAATGGATTCATCAAACCTTAAATAACAGTAACTTACTATTAAAGACTGGTGGATTATTGGCATTACTAGAGTTTACCCAACCAATTGATATTCTTTTTTACTTTGGAGCATTGCTTAAAGGATATTGGTTATTTGAAGATCCAGAATACCGATTAGAAGTTGGTTGTTTACTGAGCATACCACTGTGGCAAAAAGTTCTCAGTGATTGTGGGTTTGATGAAATAATACCATTGGGATTGCCCTGTGAGATGCACGATCTTTCCAAGGCGAGAGAATCTGTTATATTTGCTCGAAAGCATCAAGTGAAGGAGAAAACATTTTCTGATAAAAATCAACAAAATTTGACAGAAAATGGGAAGCATGGGCAGGCAGAATTCGTTTTTATTAGTATTAATAATTCACAAGAAAGTTCATCCAAATTAGAAATTTTTGAACAGGAATGTCGAAAATTATTAAAATCTCTACTGGGTGTTCAACGTATGGAGAGTTTGTATGGTGACACACCACTAATGGAGTCAGGAATGGATTCACTGGAGTTGTTAGAATTTCGTGCTCTTATAGAAAGAAAGTTTGGGATTAAGTTAAAGTCTACCTTCTTTTTTAGTTACAAAACTCTTATAGCGGTAGCAGAGTATCTTTCAGAACGGGAAGATATTAATTTTAGTTAGTAGGACTAGGACTGAAAAAAAAACAACGTTTTCACAGGTCCACAGGGGGAAAATTTGAATCAGGGGGAAAATTTGAATGCATTCTAACCAGAGCAGTTCACTAGCAAGAATAGCCATTGTAGGTGTGGCTTGCCGTTTTCCTGGAGCAGATACTAAAGAAGAATTTTGGCAGCTACTTAAGGAAGGTCGGGACTCAATGCAGAATCTTCCTTCAGAGCGTTGGGGAAATCTATTTAACTCCATGAGTTCAGAAATAGATTTATCTATTCAACGCGGTGGTTTTTTGAAAGATATAGATTTGTTTGACTCATCCTTTTTTAGGATTACTCCTAGGGAAGCGCAGTTAATGGACCCCCAGCAAAGGCTGTTGTTAGAATTGTCCTGGGAAGCGATGGAAGATGCAGGATATGCAAGCGATACATTAAAGGGTAAATCAGTAGGGGTTTATGTAGGAGTTTGTCACTATGACTACAGAAGTTTATTAGAAAAAGGTTTGGAGACAGCCGAAATAGCTCAAATTGCTACTGGTACAGCTCCAGCAACTTTTGCCAATCGCCTTTCCTATTTTTATAATTTTCACGGCCCTAGCTTAACTGTTGATACGGCTTGTTCCAGCTCTTTGGTAGCAATGTATGAAGCAGTAAATGCAATACGTCGTGGGCAGTGTCAAACAGCATTGGTAGGAGGCATTAATTTAATGTGTTCTCCTGTGAATAACCAAGTTTATAGTGCTGCGGGTATGTTATCTCCTGATGGAGTCTGCCGGGTGTTTGATGCGGGTGCTAATGGGTTTGTCAGGGGAGAAGGAGGGGCAGTAGTTGTACTTAAAGATTATCAAAAAGCGTTGACGGATGGTGATTCTATTTATGGGGTTGTTCGCAGTGTAGCAGTGAATCATGGAGGGCAAGCAAGTTCTTTTACAGCACCAAATCCCCAAGCTCAGGCAAAATTGTTGGAACAGGCTTATAGGGAAGCTAATATTGATATAGAGTCGGTAGGTTATATTGAAGCACATGGTACGGGTACATCTCTAGGAGACCCAATTGAGGTAGAGGCTTTAAATGAAGCGTTTAAAGGGTTGAGTTCAAGTGGTAAGTTACCTGCTAATAGTTGTGGTTTGGGCTCAGTTAAAACAAACATTGGTCATTTGGAAGGGGCAGCAGGTTTGGCTGGACTAATCAAAGTTTTGCTGTGCATGAGGTATGCAACTCTTCCATCTTCATTAAATTATCAGCAACTTAATCCTGATATTGAATTAGAAGAAGGTCCGTTTTTTGTGGTGGACAAGCTTCAATCTTGGGAAATAAAAGTTGATAGGGTAGGAAAACCTTATCCACTTAGGGCAGGGTTGAGTAGCTTTGGTTTTGGCGGTACAAATGCTCATGTAGTTCTTGAGGAAGGAGAAAATAAGAAGGAAGGAAGAAGAGGGGATAAGGAACCTTCAGTTCATCTATTAACCCTTTCAGCTAAAACTGAAACAGCTCTTTCAGAGTTAGTCAGTCGTTATCAAAAATATTTCAACACA
>NZ_JAAHHZ010000256.1:0-6733 GCF_010672005.1 Moorena sp. SIO4A5
CTCTTGATAGGGCGTTGCAACAGTTGTTGGAAGGGTTGCAGTGATTTTGGAGTGGGGGATCCCCCCTAACCCCCCTTAATAAGGGGGGGATTTGAGATTAAGGGGGGATTTGAGGAAATAGTTGTATGTGTGCGATCGCTAACTGCGCAGTTTGCGATCGCTCTTTTATGGGCTGGTGAGCAATGTAGTGCGTCAGTGCAATAGTTTTTTCCAACCCTTGCATTTTCACCAAAAATGTGTTAACACAATAGTCAATTGCGTAGGGTGAGTTAGGGGCGGTCGTCCTAATTTTTCGCCTAGAGCGCCAGGGTTGGTAAAGCCCGCCCGATTGTAACGGGCAAGATGCCCGTTACACCCACCGGGTCAAACAGCAAACATGAGATGCACCCTCTTGGTTGGTAAGACCTGTGGGAAATCAACCTGATATTGAAAATTTCCTGCATAACTTGTGATGATTAGCCGGATAAATCTATAGATACTTAAAAATTAGCTATCACTACTCAGGATTCAGTCGGTAGTGCATTAGCTGAATACTGACCATAAGCCCAGTTTTTAAAAGAACCTTTGTTCGGCGACATCTCTGAGATCAATCTGGGTGGTTTTACCTCACGCTGTCCTATAATTTACCCTACACCATGAAAACTTACAAAATATTAACTTTAGGAGCATCTGGTGCTGGCAAGACTGTATTCCTTGCCAGTATGTTTAAGTCCCTATCCATCCAAGGGGAACATGGATTCTATCTTGAAGTTGAGGATTTCACACAACAGAAGCGACTGACTGATATTTATACAAACTTGATTATTGGAAATTGGCCTGATCCAACGAAATATAAGGAGATATCCGAGTGGACATTTACGTGTTGTGTCAAGAATCGTAATCTGGAAAACTTTCCAATTTGTCAGTTTAGTTATTTTGATTATGCTGGCGGACGATTAACGGCGATCGACGAAAACGCTCATGAGCTACAAGCAATAATCAGACAAGCTGATGCAATTTTGGGTCTTTTAGATGGTCAAAAAATCCAGGCATTACTGACCAATAGCAATGAAGACAATAAGATTGATAATTTTTTAAACACAGACTTACCAGCACTAATCAACTGGATGTCGCATTCTCAAGCACCAATTCAGTTCGTAATCAGCAAATGGGATTTGCTGGAAAATAATTTTGGTTTACAAGAAATAAGCGATCGTCTCCTGGAAATTCCTGAGTTTAAAAAATTAGTTCTTGAACGAAATAGAGAAAGTTCTCCAGTACGCCTTATTCCAGTAAGTTCAGTTGGTTTTGGTTTCGCAACACCTCAACCTGATGGCAGTATGAAAAAGATTGCTGGCTCAATTCCACGTCCTTTTCACATGGAAGTTCCTATGTCTTGTGTGATACCGGATCTTGTGGAGAAAGAGATTCAGGTAAAGATTCAGTACCTCATTGCTCTTAGTAACGAAAAGATTCGAGAAGATAGTGAATTTAATAAATTACAATTACTCAATAACTTCTTAAAGGGTATCTTGAAGTTCGATATATTGATTGATATGATTGTTGAGTTTTTGGTATCAAATTACCTAGAGGAAGATAAGGACAATATACAACTAGAGATTATTAAAAAAACAATTTTCAACAAAATTGATAATTTTGTATTAGCAAAAATAAGAAAACAAGTTAAAGCTAATGACAAAAAAATAACTGAATTGAATGAATTGCGTCAAAAACGAGATGAAAGTATCCAAAAAATTCAAGATAAAACAACAGCCCTTAAAAGTGCTGTGACAAGTTTTTTGTATATTAGCAATAAACTTAGCCAAGATTTTTATGACTCTGAAATAATCATAGATTAACTAAAGTAATAGATGTCATCCTTATCAAAGCCAAGATTCCAGCAATGACTATGAAAAATTACAATATTATTACTTTAGGAGCATCTGGGGCTGGTAAAACTGTATTTTTGGCTAGTCTTTTTAAGCAATTATCGATTCAAGGTAAGGAAGGCTTTTTTCTGAAAGCTCCCAAAGATCAGCAGGATAAAGAACTCTGTGAAATCTATTCCCAAGTTGTCGGGGAAGGTGACTGGCCTCGTAGAACAAGGGATATAACTAAGTGGGAGTTTATTTGTTGTGTCAATAATCCTAATCTTGAAAAATTTCCAGTTTGTCAGTTTACCTATATTGACTATCCAGGAGGATTAATTACAGATATATTACCAGATGAAGAATTAGAAGATAAAAGAATTTTTGTTGATTTTAAAAAAGAAGTTCCTAAGGCTGATGCAGTCTTGGCGATTATTGATGGTCTCAAATTATTTAAATTCATGGAAGACCAAGACCTAAATACTCCAGATGTTCAGGATTGGTTGCTTAGGCATTTATTTCACATCATGGGATTGTTAGATAGATGTAAAAAAGACACACCAGTTCATTTTATCATTAGTAAATGGGATCTGCTTGAAAGTCGTTATCAGCTCTCAGAATTAAGAGAAAGCTTATTAGAAAAAGTTCCTGAGTTTAAGGCTGTTATTCACAATAGAGTCAATGCTGGTTGTCCAGTGCGTCTGATTCCTATAAGTTCTATTGGTTCGGACTTTGCCACCCTCCAGCCTGATGGAACGATGAAAAAGAATCCTGGCGCAATTCCTAAACCGTTCCAGTTAGAGATTCCTATTGCTTGTGTCTTGATTGATCGAGTAAATGCTTATATTAATACTTTACAATCAGGCCATCAAGACAGTGATCAACAGATTCAAGATAAAAATATATTTTTATCTTTGTACGAGCAAATTAAGTCTTTTTTAAATCCACAATCTGACTTGCCTATTCCCAACCGGGAAGAACGTTTGCAACAGGTCAAGGATGAGGAAACTGCACTTAATTACTTGGTTGGTACTTTCGTAGATCATCTCCAAAAATTTGAGGTAAATTTTCCCGCAGCTAATTTGGGAGGAGAAATTATCGACCGGGAACCTGTAAATCTCCTCAATAAAAACTTATTGAATCCAACTCTAATTCGTACGCTGAAAGGACACCGAAACGTCGTGTGTTCCGTTGGTTTCACATCCAATGGACAAACCTTGTTCAGTTCGAGTCATGATCGAAGCGTTCGATTTTGGCAAGTTGTATCGGGAAAACAATTACAAGGAATGGTGCGTGAAAGGTCAGGTTGGGTAAGGGCAAATCTGAGTCAAGACGATAAACGACTATTTACCAGCTGTGAAGATAATACCATTAAGGTTTGGGATGCCAATAAATGCAAACGCATATACAAACCATTGAAGGGACATTCTGACCTTATTAATGCGTTTGCGGTTAGTCCCGATGGGCATACACTGATCAGTGCTAGTCGGGATAAAACTGTAAAAGTCTGGCAATTAGAAACTAATGGAGGTAAACTCATCAACAGTTTAATCGGACATCAAGGCTCTGTTTACGCCCTTGCTGTTGCCCCCGGTTGGCGCATTTTCGCTAGTGGTGGTAGCGATAAGAGAGTATTACTTTGGGAACTCGACACTGGCAAATTACTATATAATTTGGGCGATCATCCTGGTTTTGTCAAGGTTTTAGCCTTTAGTTCCGATGGTAATATTTTGGTTAGTGGTGGTTATGGCGGAACACTCTATGTGTGGGATCCGAAAACCCGCAATCGGAGGTATGAGTTGACAGGACATACCGGAGCAATTTTTTCCCTCGCTATTAGTCCAGATAACCGCATCCTGGCCAGTGGAAGTTATGATTGCACGATCAAGCTGTGGGATTTATCAACCGCAACTCTACTCTCTACTCTAACTGAGCACACTGGTCCTATCACTACCCTAGCATTTAGTCCAGATAATCAAAGCTTAGCTAGTGGCAGTTTCGACAGAACGATTAAAATTTGGAAACTTGTATAAACCTTAGTTCAAGTAAACCTATGCACTCCCATGTTCCTAACTATCTACCGCAAGCGATTTTAGTAACTCTATTCTGCTGTGTACCTTTTGGAATTGTTGCAATTGTCTACGCGGCTCAAGTTAATACAAAATTAACATTAGGAGACGACGAAGGCGCAGTTACAGCATCAGAAAATGCTAAAAAATGGTGCTGGATTAGTTTTATATCCGGGGCAATAATTATGGTTTTATATATTTACTTCGTATATAGTTATTAAAACCCTAAACCAAAAATCCACTAAACGTTCACAATCATAGTCTCATGAAAAAAACATACTTATATTCTCTGTCTGCCATAGCTAGAAGAAAATTGAAGGTAAAAGTTTTATCATCAATTATTTTAGGTTCAGCTATAATTCTGTATTTTTTTGATCCTGCTATACCAGGACAACTTTACCCTCCTAGTCCATTTCGGACGTTAACTGGTTTGTATTGTCCGGGCTGTGGCACACTGCGAGGACTTCATCAATTACTTCATGGTAATCTCTGGGCAGCCTTTGGACTGAATCCCCTGATGGTGTTGTCATTGCCTTACCTAATCTACTCCTACATTTGCTACAGTTTACCTGTGTTCACAGGACGGAAAGTTTCCCAAATTTTCATCAAACCGGCTTGGATTTGGTGGATGTTGAAAATAATTTTAGCCTACTGGATTTTGCGGAATATTCCCTTCGCTCCTTTTTCCTGGCTTGCTCCTTAATGAAACGTAATTTAAGAGTTCATAGCTACGCCAACTCGATCAGGGCAACGAGTTGCTTGTCATCAATCAATGTAAAAACTAAATTTATTAAATTGTAACTATGAGTATTAACGCTTGGCCTTTTTTAGTAAGCCGTAACCGCTATCTTGACTACAGAACAGTGGTCGCTCCTGATTTCATCTGTGATGCTAAGATTCCTAACTTACTGGCGAGAGTAACGGATGGAGATTTAACCGAACCAGGAAAAGGATTTATCAGGCAAATTGTTGGAACAGAAGCCGGAGATTTTACCATAGTTTTTAGAATCATCCAAGCCACCGAAAAAGACCTTAACTCTAAAGAAGGAGATGATATCCTAAAAGATGAATTTGGTAGAAAAATTGATATAATTGAGGGGATAGTTGTTAAGGGTATTAAGAGCAAAAATCAGGTTAATATTTCCAATCAAAACATTGAGGACGTTCATCAGCGACTGACAGAAGGTTACACAGAATTTTGGGAGCATATCAAACCCCATCCAGCCATTCCTTCCAGTATGCTTTCCTTAAGTAGTATGGATGATTCGAGTAGTCCTTTACTACTCGAAGAATTAAAACCATTCCAGGTTAACTCTAAACCTCAAAAGCTAGAGATTGATCAAAAGGAAGATAATTCGATCATACCGAGGAAACCCCTAATTAATTTTAGAGTTATTATACTAATCGCCCTAGGAATCCTGGGTATGTCCTTTTTAAGTATTGTAATTGGAAAATATATCTCGGAAAAAGTATATCACTGTACTACTACTGAGGAAATGCAGATAAAATTTGATAGTAAAAATAACATCAGTGATGTTCTCAAGAAGAAGCTACAAAAATACGACAAAAAAAAATCAACAATACTTCTTGAAGGCTCTTTAAAAGTCAAATCCAGTAAACAATGGGAATTTTTGACAACGAGAGAAAAACTCGATAAATCTAACTATACGATTAACCTCAAGGGAGATAGATTACAGTTACAAGATTATCCTCTTGACTTAGCAATCGTTCAACTTGCCAAACAGAAAGTTGTTGAAGAAACTACTATCAAGGCAAAAATTATAAACAGAAAGGAGTGTAACTAAAGTTGCAATCCCAGGCGACAAATTTGCGTCTACCCAAATTGTCATGGAACTAGCACCGGATGATTAAGCTTACGTGAGGCATAGAGAAGCGCTGCCTGCAAATCATTTGCCTCTAAATCAGGCATTTCTGCTAAGATTTGCTCAGCAGTAAGTCCAGCTGCAAATAAATCGAGTATATCCGATACTCTAATTCTCATACCGCGAATGCAAGGGCGACCACCGCACTGTCTTGGATTAATGGTAATTCTTTTAAGCAAATCTGACATATATAGCAATTCTTAGAGTCATGAGGACAAAGCTTATCCCTTTAAGGCAAAAGGCAAAAGGCAATAGGCAATAGTTAAGAGGGTTTGAACCGATGCAGCGTGGCACAGGCTTCTAGCCTGTGGTGGCACAGACTTCGACCCTGGGACGTAGCGCATTAGCTGAATGCTTACCTTGATCGGTTTTATTGGTTTCCATCAGGCTATTAAGCAAAACTTCTGTATTTTTTAAAGCTGGGCTCATAGCCCCTGCCTTTGTAAGCAAAAAGCCCAGCATGCGACCTTCATTGTCTTGATCGCCCTCGAAGCCATAATCATCACGGATATGTTCAGCAAATACACGAGCCAAAATTGGTGGAATTGCATTGCCTATTTGCTGGATTTTATGAGAGGCATTCCCACAAAATACAAAATCATCTGGAAAGGTTTGAATTCGTGCTGCCTCTCTTATCGTTAAAGGTCTGTTTTCGACTGGGTGTATTAACTCTCTGGTGGCAGCACCAGTGATGGTTAAGCTCGGCTCATTTCCAATCAGTCTTTTAAGTCCCGATGGCGCTCCACCTCGCTTTTCTGTGGGCATGCCATCAGCAACGCGCCTATTTGCTCTCTTCTTAAATGACTTATGCTGTAGTTCCTCTGGCAAATCCTTCATGGTTTGACCTGGCTTTAAGGCAGTAATTCTTTTTAGCTGGATGCCGTTAATAATTGGGTAGTAATGGTCGGATATTTGTGTGGCATTTCCACGAATA
>NZ_JAAHHZ010000257.1:0-6717 GCF_010672005.1 Moorena sp. SIO4A5
CACCAGCCAGTAAGATAGTGCGGGGTCGATGGTCTTGATTCACCGCACTGAGGGTGGTGGTTATCTGATTAATTTCATGTTGATGAATCGATTCGACATCCTTAAGGGCTGAATTTTCTGGATCTTCCCAAAAATTCCCCGTAGCAAAGGTCACGGGGTCAAAGGGATTTAGGGCTTGTTTAATTATTTCCTGGATCGTTGCCATCTCTTTAATTCCATCTTCTATAGAGTGGACAAGGATAGAGGATTAACAATTGGGAAGCCTGGGCTTATAGTATCATACTTTGTATCATACTTTACTGCACCATAATGAAAAATAGCCTCCCCCCGGTATTTTGAGTAATACCAGCTTCAATTTGTTCCTCTGTATACATGTTTGCTTCTTGCAAAGCACTCAGATCAATTTTATCTTCTGCTTGCAAGCTATACAGTGCTTTATCCAATTCTTCCCTAGACAAAGGCGGTTGTAACTTTTGGCGCAAATGAAACAGTGGCAAATAGTTTTCTGTACCCAATTCCTGGTCTAAATCCTTGATGATTTGTAATATTTCTTCATTATTATGGGGATTGACTAGAGCGGGAGTCGAATTTCCATCTGATTCTGAGATTGTACTGGTTGAGTTTGGCAGCTGTTTGCGCAGGAAATCGATGTAATCCGCTAGCATGGTTTTAGAAAGATTGATATTGCCACGACCAACGGGTTTATAATTAGTTAAGAGGTACTCAATACCTGTTTCAGTAATCCAAACATCTTTGAATTTAGTTTCTGCGACTGTGATATAACCCCGTTCTATCAAACTGTCCATGATTTCCTTGCGGGTCTTAGCAGGCTTGACGTTTGTCTTGGCGGGAGTAGTCGGTTCTGTTTCACAGGCTTTTAGAATTTTGCGTTCTTTCGTGCTCATTGGTACTTCAGCCTGATCTTGGTTTAGAAGTTCCTTGCCTGCATCAGTGATCTGAATTTTGGTGATTTCTTGATTAGACTCAATCAAATTGCGATCGCATAATGCCTGACAAATTCGATCTCGTTCCCCAGCTGAGGTTTTAGAATTGGGTTTCGCTTCTGTAATCAATGCCCGATAATCCGGTTTGCTCAGTAGCTTCAGTAAAAATTTTAGTTGGCTGACTTCCAGTTCAATAGCTTCCATGTTGATTGTTGTTACCTCACGTTTGTTCAAGATTAACCTATCTCTATTCCCTATAACCACGTAGTAGTTAAAGATTTTCGCAATAGATTCTACTGTCAGCCCTCAGCGGACGGGCGCTGAGCCCTCAACTATTAGCTCTGAGCAGAATTCTTATTATATAAGCCTTTCGGTACTTTTCAATAGTATCTTTATTTCCGTGGTGCCTTACTAGGCTCAATCCTTACCGATATTAGACTTATCTCAAGTCTGGTTGAATACCCATAATTAAGGGTGGGCGGGGATGGTAGGGAGGCGCTAGAGGTCTGGGGAGATAGGGAGATGGGGAGATAGGGAAATTTTTATTAAGAGTAATTATCGTAAGATAATATTAGCTGAAGGTCGCGACTAGATGGGTATTCAGGGAAAACCCTCAAAACGCTGATACCCGAAATGCTGATAGCTGACGACCGAAGCGAAACCATTCAGCTATCAGCCCTCAGCATTACGTCACAGGCATTAAGCCTGTGCCACAAAGCATCTCAAGTAGCGTGGTCCAAAGGCCAAGACTGATAGCTGAACGCGCACGCGTGTGCGTAGCACATAAGCTGAATGCTAAGCTACAGTCAATTTTCTTACCCCTACTCCCGTCTTGATGCAATAGCGAGTGGGGGAAACCACGGCAGTTGCTCATGGGGGGAACCCCCGCAGGTCGGCACTGCCTCCCCAAGACCGCGCTGCATCGCTATTCCCTATTCCCTATGCCCTATTCCCCTAATAACGTCGAGTTTTCTGAACCCCGTAAACTAGTCCTGTACCAATCGATAACAAGATCAATAGCCACAGGATACCACCAGGAAGAAAGGTAAGAATACCAAAACCTCTGAGCAAGTAAACCATAACGGTGATAGCGAGAAGAGCCCCAAAAAAGTAGGCAATTATTAAAGTTTCAGATTGAGAAGGGGAACTCATATAGTATTTTTAGTTTAGTTGTGAACAGATCACGAAAGGCAAGAGGCAAGAGGCAAGAGGCAAGAGTTAAAAAAAACTGTGTACCTCAGGTGCGACCCCTAAGGAAAGGCAAGAGGCAGAGGCAAAAGGCAAGAGTCAATCAAGTATAGAATGATTTTGGCCGACTGCATCGCTTTTTCCAATTCATTTATAAATGCTAAGGGCGTTTGTCGCAGTTATGAGGTACACTCTTCTTTGAAGATGATTCCCTTAAAATCTTCATTAGTCTTGCCTTTTGCCTTTTGCCTTTTGCCTTTTGCCTTAAAAGTACCAGATTTTTACTCATGGCAATTAGACTGGCTAGATCAATAATCAACGGTCATTAAAATTGCTAAACATAGAGTTGGCTAAAATAGCTGCTTGAGTGCGATCGCGTACATTCAACCGACTCAATATATGAGTAACGTGGTTTTTGACGGTCTTCTCAGAAATATACAACGTCTGAGCAATCTCTCGGTTGCTAGCACCGGTAGCAATTAGCCGTAAAATCTCCTGCTCTCTAGGAGTTAGTTCATCCCAACCCGGAGGTGGACTTGGAGTTGGGTCTCGCATTTGAGTAGCGACTTTTTTGCCTATACCAGGACCTAACTGAGTATACCCTTTTTGCACCGCTCGAATTGACTGGGCTAATTCTTCGGGAGGGGTATCCTTCAGCAAATATCCGGCTGCTCCGCACTGTATGGCTTGGGTAACGTACTGGTCATCATCAAAGGTAGTTAGTACTAATACCTTTGTATCCGGGAATTGCTGACAAATCTCCCGAGTTGCAGCGACGCCATCCATGACAGGCATCCGAATATCCATCAGTATAACATCTGGCTGTAACGTTTTTACCAGACTAATTGCCGTTTCTCCATTCTCGGCTTCACCGACTACCTGTAAGTCTTCTTCTAACTTCAGCAAGGCTTTTAATCCACGCCGAATTAGACTTTGGTCATCTACGAGTAAAATACGAATCATCATCAAGGATGAATTATATAGTAGTTGTCAATTCGGTCTTATTTTTAGGGAGTTGGGAGTCGGGAGTCGGGAGTCGGGAGTCGGGAGTCGGGAATAGGGAGTAGGGAATAGGAAATAGGGAACAAAAATCATCACAATGCGTCTCTAATTTCTAGATAAGCGCGTTGGTATTTGAGCTCTAAACCTGTATGATATTTTTTTTTGGTACAATAAAACTCCTGATATATTTTACCTCTTGCCTCTTGCCTCTTGCCTCTTGCCTTTTCCTGCCATACCTGTGTTCACAACCGATGATACAAACGCGCTTAGCTTAAACCTTTGGTAAAGGAAAATGAGCGATAATTTTGCAGCCAGCTCCTGGTGCTGTTTCAATTTTAAAGGTTCCTCCTAAGGCTTGGGTGCGTTCTCGCATTCCTTGTAAACCAAAACCGGTTGTGTTCTGGTTTAGGGAAAATCCAATACCATTGTCTTTAATAATTAATTGTAAATCTGTTGCTGTCTTAATTTGGATGTATACTTCAGTAGGTTTAGCATATTTAAATATATTTGTCAATCCTTCTTGGACAATACGGTAAACTGCGATTTTGATGTCAGCAGGGATTGAACGCTTTAAGTTAAGATGGCATGAAGGTGAGATAGCTGTGGACTTTTGGAAGTCCTCGATTAGGGATGCGATCGCATTTTCTAGAGATTGCTCTTGTAACGGATTTAAACGCAAGGAAGCAACGGATTGACGTACATCCTTCAGAGCAGTTTTACCAAGTTGTTTCGCTTCTAAGATAAATTCTTTGGCTTCAGCCGGGTCAGATTGTAATAGTCTTAAAGCCGCTTCCAGGTGTAAATTAAATACCGTTAAAGAATGTCCTAAGGAGTCATGAATTTCCCGAGCAATACGGTTTCGTTCTTGCAGCGTAGCAATATCTTCAATCCGGAGGGCATATTGACGCAGTTGAGCATTAGCCTTAGCCAGCTCTTCCCGACTTTTTCGTTCTGATAGTACAGCATCCACTAATAGCTGCAAAACGATTAAGACCAATACAAATATAAAGACAGAAGTCAATAAGATAAATAGTAATCGCTCCGGAATCAACCCTGTTGGTGGTGCTCTGAACACAGGAGGTGGTCTAAAGGGAGGACGATGCCTCAGACCATGATGCTGAAATCGAACCATTTGCTTCATTAGAAATAATATAACCGCAAATCCAGTCATCATTAAGCGACCTTGGAACTCGAATATAAAACAGTTGCGAACAACTAATATAATTAACATCAGTTGCAATAACCGAATGTGTCCCACTATGGATGCTAAAACAATTACCCCAATTTCGGCGGCAGTGTAAAGTACCTTATAAATAGGCTTATTTGTTGGTAATCTCAATCCCATTAACCCAAATACTGCCAGGCAAACTAGATTCAGTAGTGGCGACCTAGGTAGCATGGGAAAGGGAAGTTTTAGTAATTCCACCAAAGCGGTAATGATCAGCAGTATCCACTCCAGGTAGAGCAAAAATCGAATGGGGTGGTTAGTAATGTGAATAGGATGCCGCATTCACGATTGTTGTAAACAACCAATAACAAACAACCAATAACCTTAATCCATGTGTCAAAGGTAATGCAAGACCCATTGGTCATGTCTAGCCCAGGACTTTAGTCCTAGAGGAATTGGGGTCTTTTGCCTCATGTGGTTTCACCCTCCCCCTTTTTAGGATAGAGACATCAAACAGAAATCAGCTCACCTAAAAACACTTATAAACAGCTAAATAGTGAACATCATGAACATCAAGCGCTTTTCTCTACTGGCAGGTATTGCAGCAATTACCCTCACTAGTTTTCCCATGGCAGTTAATGCCCAAGAACTTCCTCCATTTTTATCTAATCTGAACATCACTGACCAGCAAAAAGAGCAGTTTGAGGACATCATTAACAATACTGACTCCAAAATTGAGGATATTCTCACTCCTGATCAACAACGGCGCTTTGAAACTATAAAAGTGCTCCGCCGTCAACTGCGAGACGCAAGGGAGGGTCTGAATCTCTCTGAAGAGCAGTTAAAGCAAATGCAAGACATTAACAGGTCAGCACGATATGAGATGAGGGGTATTCTCACCGAGGAACAGCGCCAACAAATTCGTCAAGAAATAGGAGCATTTCGAGGTAAAGGCCCATTGAGACGGAGATTTTTCCAGAACTAGATTATCTCTTGGAATACAAAGTACTAACTCTCTTGATATAACTTGTTAAAGGTGCGCTTAACTCATTAATAATTAAATTCGCCACGGGTCGCACCTAATTGTTAAGTGTTAATTGACAAACCATTAACACTTAACAAGTTTTTTTTATTACCACCATAAACACTATCCTTTCCAATACCTTTAAAATCGGTGTTGCGTCAGTCTTTGAATGAATAGGAGTAGAGTGGGCATCCTGCCCGCCCGAAAATAAGGAGGAAACTGGCAAGATGCCAGTTCTACACAAGATGCCAGTTCCACGCAAGATGCCCATTCCACCAAGATGTCCACTCTACAAAACTATTACAATCATTCTATTATTAAGCAACGCCTGGAACCGAGGTGCTTTGCCTGATCATGGGATTGACCATAGGTCACGCTACGGGATGCTCCTGTGCAGCCGCTATGCGATGCTCCTTTGGAGCCGCTACGCGAACGCATTTACTGTACCTAGTCATTAACAAAAATGTGGCCACCCACTGGACTTGTTGCTGCGTGAATGCAATAGTTTTTTTGGAAACCTGGAACTGAGGCGCTTTGGCTGATCATGGGATTGACCATAGGTCACGCTACGCGAACACATTTACTGTACCTAGTAATTAACTTTGATATCGCCACTCACTCGACTTATTGATGCGCTAATGCAATAGTTTTTTTGGAAACTTGGAACTAGAGTAATGGCTGGAATGGGATCCATAGGTCACGCTACGGGATGCTCCTGGGTCGCCGCTACGCGATGCTCCTTTGGAGCCGCTACGCGAACGCATTACTACACCTAGTAATTAATACCTAAAATCTTATCCCTTGCATCTTATCCAAAATTCTGTTACATTAATAGTATCGTTAACGCAATGGTTAACTCCCCATGATGATTTCCACCGCACAAGCCGCTGATTTACTAGGTGTTTCCGCCACTCGCGTCCGTTACCTTCTCAGCAAAGGCAGAGTTAAAGGAGCCTATAAAGTGGGTAGAACTTGGGTGATTCCTCTGTTTGATGGCATGCCAGTAGTCACTCCCGGCACTCGGGGTCCCAAGCGGAACTGGTCAAAGCGCAGAGAGTACACTAAGGCTGTGATTCATGTTAACCAGAGGGTAATTCGCAACAATCTCAAGACAGGGGAGCGTAACCCTGTGATTACCGTAAAACGAGGCTCTCAAAACACTTATGGTCATACGGTGGAAGTCAATGGGCCGTGTAGAGTCATGTATCGCCCCGATGATCCCCTCAAATGTGGAGCAAGGGTGTGGATTGAGACTATTTCTGATTTTAACAAGATAGGGGGAGTTTGAGGGGGCGAAATTCCCCCACCTGGCCGTAGGCCACGCTACGCGAACGTTCAGGTGGGGGATGGATAGCCCCTTCAAATACCAGAGATCTGTTTTCTGACCCAGC
>NZ_JAAHHZ010000258.1:0-6693 GCF_010672005.1 Moorena sp. SIO4A5
GTACTGGACCATTGTCGGTTTGAATCTTATGAGTGGTGATGGTATCTCCTACTACAAATCCAGGCACACCTAAGGTGCGGTAAATGCATAAGCTAGCACCTCCTTGTCCTTGGGAGTGTTGGTCGTGATTTCCTACTAGTAAAACTGTAGGAATGTTTGCATCTACTAAGCGGCGAAATTGATTGGCAAAGGCTTGTTGAACATAGGGTGGTGGTGTGGCATCGGGAAAGGCATCACCGCCAAAAAGAACTAAATCCACAGGTTCGGCAATGGCTCGGTCAATACATTTAGCTAGGGTATTGACAAAATCTTCTAAACGTGTGTTGATTCCAGTAGCAGGGTTGATTCGTCCATGGGAGAAGCCACTACCCATGTGGATGTCAGATAGGTGAAGAATTTTTATCATTGGCGATGATACTATTACAAAGTAGACATGATGAGATTAGGAAATAGCAATTAACAATTTTTAAATTGCTATTTTCCTATTAATATCTATAGTCACTTTTTGATTTTTGAAAACATCCCTTTGGTTATTCGTCAAGAATTTCAGATAGAGCTTGATGGATGACCTGTTTTTGCTCAGAATCGTATCTCCAGCGCTGCAGAAATTCTTGGTAGTTGCCAACTCCAGTAAGGGCGCTTTGCCTTAACTGTTGGGCAATGTCAAACAGGCTTGGCATATTTAGTTGTTTAATGAGATTAGCACTACGCGTTCGCGGAGCGGCTCCTACGGAGCATCGCACTCGGTCTGATCCTTGAGCCATGTCTTCTTTACCATTGCGGCGATGGTTCAATCCCATTGCCGCTGACATAGCTAAATTTTTGACTAACAGTTCCGCTACGATTTCGGGGGATGACTCTAGAGCTGTGATCACCTCTGGTGAGGGATTGTCGGCTAAGGTGCTGTCACTGGTAAGGTAGGTGACAAAGAAACCTCTAGCACCATTTTTAGTTTTGACTAAGGATGCGTTCGCGAAGCGGCTCCAAAGGAGCATCGCATCGGTAATTTCTGGCGATGTTAGTTCCCCTGTTGCCATTTTGGTCATTATCGATTCCGTGAATGCGATGGCATTATCAAAGGTTACGGTTTCTAGAATCTCCATGGCATTTATCAGGCTAGCTCAATCGTAGGTCAGTTTCAATTTGAGCACAATTTTCAGAAAACCGCAGATAGAGCTTTTACTATCAATCCCCCAAAGTTATCAGCGGTCAGCGGTCAGCGCTCAGTGGTCAGCCCTCAGCGCTCAGCCGTCAGCCGTCAGCCGTCAGCCTTGGCCTTTGGCCACGCTACGCGAACAGCCTTGGCCTTTGGCCACTACTGATTGCTATAAGCTGATTACTGATTGCTATAAGCTGATTGCTATAAGCTGATTACTGATTGCTATAAGCTGATTACTGTTCGCGTAGCGTGCGCGTAGCGCATATGCTTACAAACCAAACCCTAACTCTTGACAATTGCTCCAAAATCTGCTAAGACACGAGCATGATTCCGCAACAATCCTAACAAATTCAAGCGATTACTGCGAATATTGGGGTCAGGATCCATCACCAATACACTCTGGTCACCATCAAAGAAAGTGCTAACTGTAGGAGTAATCTGCTCTAGTGCTTCCACTAATTTCTGATAATCTCGTTCTTCCTGAGAAGCTTTAATTTTTGGCACTAATTCCACGAGAGCATCATAAAATGCTTGCTCACAAGACTTCTGGAAGTATTTCGGATTCACTACTGTTGTTGGTTGTATCTGTTTGGTATCTAAATCCCCTTGTTTAGCTAAACGAGCTGAACGGTTGACAGTTTCATAGATTTTATTCAGAGTACCATTATCTCGGATAGACTGGAGAAACAAAGCGCGATCGCGTACATCTAACACATCAATTAATGCCCTGTTTTGATACTCCGGATCATCTTCTCCTAACACAGCATTCACTAAATCATAGTCAATTTTATTTTCTTCTTGGAGCAGAGTCCGAATCCGTTGTAAGAAAAATTCCTGTAATGACTCTATTGGTGAATTCTTGTCTGGATAAGCAGCTACAAAATCCGCAGCAATATCTTTTAGCAACTGCTGGAGATTAATCGGTAAATTGGCATCCCAGGTAATGTTGATAATCCCATTAGCAGCACGACGTAGAGCAAAGGGATCAGAAGAGCCTGTGGGTAACATACCTAAGCCAAAGATACTGACTAAGGTATCTAGCCTGTCTGATAACCCTACCACTTGCCCAGTAATGGTTTGAGGTAGAGAATCACCTGCACCCCTCGGTAAATAATGCTCAAAAATTGCTGTTGCGACTTGCTCAGATTCCCCACTAGCAACGGCATACTTTTGTCCCATTACCCCTTGTAATTCAGGAAATTCATACACCATCTGGGTAACCAAGTCTGCTTTACACAATAAGGCCGCCCTTTGAATCTGAGTAATCGCCTCTGGTGAGATTAGATTAGGAGAGTGTTGACGTAACTGGTCAGTAATTTGACTCGCTATCTTTTCTATTCTACCGACCTTTTGGCGTACTGAACCCAAATCTTTCTGAAAAGTGACTTTCTCCAGTTGGGGTAAATAGCTTTCTAAGGGTGAGTCGATATCGGTTTTGTAGAAAAACTGGCCATCGGCTAACCTCGCTCGGATTACTCGCTCGTTGCCAGTAGCAATAATTTCGGATTTGGCGGGGTCACCGTTACCAATAGTAATAAAATAGGGGATAAGTTCAGTAGCTGCTTCGGTTTTGAATACTGGGAAGTAGCGCTGGTGAGACACCATCTCTGTGGTGACCACTTCTTGAGGTAAATTCAAGAATTCTGAGGAAAATTTACCCACTACTGCTGTCGGCCATTCCACTAAATTAGTGACTTCTTGCCATAACTCAGGGTACAGAGGGGTATAACCACGTAACTCTTTAGCGGCTGATTCTACTTGTGATTTGATTGTCTCGCGACGTGTTTCAGGGTTGACCTCTACATAAGCATTGCGCAAACAGGACTGATAATCTGTAGCTTCGGGAATCTCTACCGGTTTGGGAGACAAGATCCGATGACCACTGGAAATGCGATCGCTTTTTATAGTCTCGGCATTATTATCTAACTCTACCGGTAGCACTACATCATCTAAAAGTGTGACTAGCCAGCGAATGGGACGGGGAAACTTTAAATCTCCATTCGCCCAGCGCATGAATCGTCTCCCTTCCAATCCAAATATCCATTGGGGAATCAGTTCCGTTAAAATTTCCGTAGCGGGGCGACCGGATATCTGTTTCTGAACAAAGACAAATTCTCCTTTATCCGTATCTCTGAGGAATAGATTATCTACCTCTACCCCCTGTTTACGGGCAAACCCAAGTGCTGCTTTAGTAGGTTGGCCATCTTTAAACGCTGCCTTAGCTGGTGGTCCTTTAACCTCTTCTTCTCGATCGGGTTGCTTTTCAGGTAATCCTTTGATGATAACTGCTAAGCGGCGAGGGGTGCCGTAAATCTCAATTCCTTCTGGAGTAAGAAAGTACTCATCCAGGGTTTGGGGAATTCTCGATTGCCACTGTGCGATCGCACTATCCACAAAATCTGCGGGTAATTCTTCTGTACCAACTTCTAATAAAAATGTAGACATAGGGA
Source organism: Moorena sp. SIO4A5 (assembly GCF_010672005.1). NCBI lineage: Bacteria > Bacillati > Cyanobacteriota > Cyanophyceae > Coleofasciculales > Coleofasciculaceae > Moorena > Moorena sp. SIO4A5. The sequence continues at coordinate 3,610 of NZ_JAAHHZ010000258.1, forward strand.
ACTGATTACTAATCAAAACGGTAATCTTTAACTACCAATTCCCCCAGTGTACCTCTTGAGATTCTAGACCTGGTTATGATAGTTTTCACAAAAAAACCAGAGTTACAATGACTGTCGCCAAACTTTACCTCAAACACCCTTCTGGATTTATCTTCAGTAGTAGGGGCGTACGACGTGCGCCCCTAACGGTATAGTTATTGCTAAAGTCCTGAGTTACAAACCCTAGAGAAAAAACAGGTTTACTCAGAGCTACAAAATTAACTAAATCGTCACAAAGTTGCTAGCGCTGGCAATAGTGCCAACTTGTGCATTATTGACAACTGCTAAGACTTCACCGTTAGCAGAGATAGCCACATTATCACTACTTTGGTTAAACGTCAAGTTACTGAAAGTCAAGGCACCAGACAGACCTAGCGACGTCTTACCAGCCTTAAAGTTAATGATAGTATCAGTTCCTTTGCGTGCTTCTAGGACAACAATATCCTGACCACCCCCAAGCCTGATCCTATCGTTGCCAAAGCCACCAACAACTAAATCATTACCAGTGCCAGTGTCTATGAGGTCATTACCGATACCCCCATAGACTGTGTTATTGCCTCCGGAGGAGAAGATCTGGTCATTACCAGTGCCGCCATAAATGGTGTCAGAATTGGAACCGCCGAAAATCAAGTCATCCCCAGCACCACCATAGAGAATGTTTACTCCCTCACTGCCAAAGATTCTGTCATTACCACCCTGACCGTAGATTGTGTCATTATCAGTAGTACCGAAAAGAGTTTCACCGTTGCTTTTGCCTAGAATTACTTCATCTTTCGGGACAACTCTCAAGTTATCCACTAGTAGCGCGGATTCCAATAACTCATCTTCTACATCCACCACTGCCATACCTACTATATAAGTGCCACCAGTTGGGAATTTGTAGGTAAAGGTATTGTAGTCTGTTTCCTCACGAAATCCTGTAGGAGACAGGAGAAATGAACTATTTGTATCTGCGAGGTTAGATAAAACGTTTGGGGTGATGGAGACAAAGGCAAAATCCTTGAAGGTGGAGTCAGGAGTAAGCTCATCAGTGAGGAAGTTAAAGTCGAAGCTCAAAACATCCCCAGCCTTGACTGTAATAGGTTTTAGCGTGAGAGCGGATCCTTCTTTGGCATCTCCATTGCCAAAACCATCGATAGTGCCTGGGTTCAACCCCAAGAAATTTTCAATTTCGCTATCACTTACAGAACCGACATCATTAGTAATCAAAGCCTGAAATTTTCCCTGAGAAGGGATACTGCCAAATGCCGCTGTCTCAATGCTGGCATCGCCGATAGTGTTCCAATTTATGAAGTTGCCAGTCTCAAATCCCAAAATATTAGTCATCAGATTTTGTTTTTGGTAGAATAAATGATTGACACAAAAAGGTCATTGCAGACAAACAAATTTCGACTAAGCTCACCTCAAGGCATCATAAGTTGATACACCAGTTGATACACCAGTTGATACACCAGTTGATACACCCTAAATCAGACTCGTAAAATCGATAATTTTTTCGTAGCTTCCCCTATAAATCAACATTTAAATTTTGGAGTATTCCTGAAAAATTCAAATACCTTAAGGTGTCTTATTTTTTTACCCTGAATGTTTTTGATATTTTGCTTGACTTGACTATTTATCAATTTATCAATTCTTTTTTTAAAGAAAAATACTTTTATTTAAAGTATTCGTAAAGTTAAGACTAAACTTGTTCAAGTTTTAGTGAAAATTAAGGAATCACAGTTACCTAGGTAACGCCCATAAACTAGATACCATCAGTTATCTGCGGCATCTTCACAGATTTCAGGGATTGTAACACTGCCAAAGCCAGCAGCATCGAGTCATTCACAATAGGTTTGATTACTTGTATAGCGGTTTTCAATTTGGTGAGGTATACAATTTTGGTATTTTAGGGAACAGGAATCCCCCCTAATCCCAGGGCTGTTTCTTGCGTCCGACTAAAATGTGATAGGTATTTTTAACCTTAAAAAAACCCTCTCCCCAGCACCCCACCTCCCTTTCACCCGATTGACCTGACAATTTATTCCAAAGAAAGAATGAAAAAGCCCTGCTTACTAAGGGGGGTTAGGGGGGATTCCTCTTGCCTTTCCTTAAGGAAGTATGTTAACAAATCAAATAGAAATGCTATACTGCTAAACTAAAGAAAGATTTCCCCAAAAATTCAGGAGCCATGACTGTCACAATCACCCCAGCACATAGCCTGGAATAATTTCTGAAGCTCCCAGAAACAAAGCCAGCTAGGGAATACATCAACGGCGAGATTGTCCAGAAGCCAATGCCGAAAGGAAAGGATAGTCGATTGCAGCTGAGGCTATGCAACAGTATCAACGAAAACGCAGAAAGCCAGAAAATTGCTTATGCCTTCCCAGAGTTGCGCTGTAGTTTTGGCATAGGCTCTATTGTACCTGATATAGCGGTTTTCAAATGGTCACGAATTCCGTTTGATGCCGATGGGGAAGTTCCCAATGATTTTTTATTGTACCCAGATTGGACAATTGAAATCCTCTCTTCAGAACAGAGTTCAAATCGGGTAATTGGCAATATTCTCTATTGCTTACAACATGGTTGTCAGCTAGGTTGGTTAATTGATCCTGCTGATCGGTCTATTTTAGTGTTTCGACCGGGTCAACAACCAGAATTGTTACTAGGTAGCAATCAACCTTCTGTATTAGAGGATATTAACCTAGAGTTAACAGTAGATCGTATTTTTGGTTGGCTGAAAATGTCAGAGAATTAGCTAAAGGTAAGCATTCAGCATATGCTTATGATTTACTGAAGACACAAACCCCAAAATACCATTTACAAATTACCAAATTGTTGAAAGATCTAACAAAAATCCTGGCAAAACATCTTCCCCAGACATAGTATCAGGATTGTTGAGAATTTCTACAGCTTGATGGGGACGATAAATTTCATTTTTTCGCTGTTTTCGGTTAATCAACCAGCCAAGTCTTGCCCCGTTTTCCATGTATAGCACTACGCGCATACATTAGGACATTTTTTGAAGGCTGCATCTACACATTCTCGTACAGTATCAAATTCTTT
>NZ_JAAHHZ010000259.1:0-6669 GCF_010672005.1 Moorena sp. SIO4A5
CTTGAGCTTGCGCCCCTGAGATTTCTTGTTCGAGCTGACCTGAGACAGGACAGTTTCACCTCAGAGATTCAACCCCCGTAAATCCACTTGAGATTTACCGATTAGGCGACACGATAGAGGTCGATATCGTATGGATTCCCAGGAGTTGATTTGTTGTCTTTAAATTCGTACACTCCTCCATTGGCCAAATTGTATTTTTTCCACAATTTGTAATTATTTCGGCCGTCTATGTCAAATTTAATGATTCCTCCTTTGTACGCAGTCCATACTGAACTACTACCAGGTTTCGGGAATTTCGTTAGTTTACCATCGACAAAGTAGTGGACATTGTATTTGGTCTTGTTCCGAATCGTGAACACCTCGTATCCGCCACTGATTGTTTCAGCATCTTTCTGATTTAAATCAACAAACAGATCTGGATTAGCAGAAATAGACATAATTTTTCTCCTGGATTTAACTTAACTTAAGTTTCCTGGAAGCAAATCTTTATTCCAGGGTGACGGGTAAGCAAATTAGCAGTAAATCAACCCTATTACACAGCACATTATTATCGGTTTTGCCATTAAGAGGATTACGCTTTTTTGATTGCCCTCACTTTATTAATCACTCCGAAAATCCAATTTTTCTACAACAGAGTATAAAGTTTTGTAAAAAATTTTTTTTTATATTCTAATGAAGTACATTAATTACAAAAAAAATTAAGCATGTTAGGTTTTTTTGCTTTCCTTGTGCACCTCACTAGACAAACAAATAAACACATATAAAGTTTTGTAACGAATTGCAGAAAACTTGGAATTTACCCTAATAACTAATTAGACAAGAATTCTGAATCGGTGGTCATGAACAAGCAAATTCAACATCTGGTGCTTCAAATACAACATTATACTCCGGAAAATCAACAGCGGAACCAGGCTTTGGCAGAATTGGTTGAGCAAATTTTGCGTACCCGTAAAGTGTGTCGCCCATGTCCAGGTCAGCCTTTATCTGGCATCTATCTAGAGATCTATCAGACCGTACAGCAGCAGCTCAACCATGAACTTGAGGATGATCTTGACAGCCCATATCTACGAATAACTTCTGATCAGGAGTGGGCCTCTTGGCGGGATAGTGTTTTTAAGAAGGTACTCGACGAGGGTCGTCTTCAGCAGCTAGCCCTAGAAGCACAACGGCACCAACCCCATACCCCAGAGGGATTTTATGCCTTAACGGAATTGCTCAATGCCCTTAAGCTTTCCGGTAAGCTTTGCCATCGAGGCAAATTTTCCCGTGAGGTCTATGATGATGCTGTGAATCGGACATTGTATTATGTCTATCAAAACCTCAATCACTACAATCGAGAAAAAGGAAAATTTATAGCCTGGGTCAATTATCGCCTCGATAAGATGTTAAAAAAGGCTCAACAAGACCTGACTGACCCATTTATCCAAGCTCAATCTGGCAAAATTGTCAGAATTAAATATCAGTTGAGCGCTCTGATTAAAAGCACCAAACTAGATCATGTGATTGTTTGGATAACACTAACCATCAAAGGCCGGATTACAGACAAGACCCAGGCCAGTAATATTACTAAAATTCTGATAGTATTATTTTTGTTGTGCCAGTTAATCCTAAAAGACCGGAAAAAAGGAAATTCATTAGTGTTTGAGATGGCTAAAGCCTCTCTCCCTTTTTCCTCACACTTGTCTGAGAACACTGGGGAATCGCTTACCCTAGAGACTGTGGCACAACCGCAAACAGAACTGACGTTGTATGACCAGGTCAGATCCTATTTTAAAGAAGACCCAGAAAAGCTCTTGCAGAAACATATAAAAAACCATCCTGAAGCTACCTTGCAAGTGATAGGGTTAGCCTACCTCGACGGACAAAAATGGCAAGAGATATCGGATTGTTTAGGAATTAAAATTTCATCCCTTAATAACTTCTTTCAACGTAATCTTAGAAAATTAGCCCCTGAAATCAAGAGATATATAGAAGACTAAATGAGCTAAAAGTGATATAAAAAAAATCGCTGCTTAATCTTATCCATACATAAACCTACATCAACTGTAGGGGTTAAATTAAATTATTACTATCTATATTCTACTACCCATAGAGTTGATAATTGATTGATAAGGCTAAACTAGAGAGATTGCTCAGCCACACCAGCCTGTCAAATTATACTCATACTACTTATGGTCACACTACCAGAAGCAGCCCATCAGCTAGCAGAGAAGCGTTGCCAACAGCAATCTAATCTGGAAAAAGCCGAACAGGTTTATCTCAATACCTTGGCGGTGTATGCAGTGAATCAGTACTTACAGGGTCTAGAATTTGAAACTGATTTAGACTCTAGTGATAGCCAGAATTCGATCATGCAGACATTCCTAGATGTGGCTGATTTAGTGGTTAAAAATTATGGCAAGCTCGAATGTAAACCAGTCTCACCAGATGCCGAGTTTGTTTACGTCCCAGAAGAAGTTTTGCAAGACAGAATTGGTTATATAGCGGTGCAACTGAATGACTCCTTGACAGAAGCAAAACTGCTGGGATTTGTGGAAAATGTTACAACTAATGAGTTACCGTTAAGGCAGTTGCAGCCGATGGCATATTTTCCAGAATACCTTCAGGATTTACCCAGAAAATCCACCGATAGTCGAGAGGTTTAATGTTGAAGGTTTTCTGTCAGAATGCAGAATGTAGAATTAAGAATGTAGAATTAAGAATGTAGAAGGCAGAAGGCATAAGGCAGAAGGCAGAAGGCAGAAGGCAGAAGGCAGAAGGCAGAAGGCAGAAGGCAGAATTCCAAATTCCAAATTCTAAATTATACATTCTAAAAGGTTGAAGGTTGTTTAGTAGACCTCTCCAAAAACTTGAAAGTATCTCAGTAACTGCTTTTCAGCCCTCAAATTGACCAAGTCAATTTTACGTTGAATTAACGCTATAATAGGCTTTACGAAGCTATTGATGTTAATTTAGCACCAAAACTATGAGCAGATACAACCTCAATTGTTTCAGCACTTTCAGACGCTTTTGTTACTTGTAATACTAAGGCTCCTGTTCTCAATCTTACTAAACCGCATATTGTCAAAATCACCTCAGAATATTTACTAGAATTTAGGCGAAACCTTTCTCCTGCTATTTTAAAAAGTTTCACCAATCTAATTCCGTGTTCTACAAATATTCGGTTTGAAGATAATAGCTTGTTATATTTCTTTTGCTGTGAGGTTAATTCACCATTTTTTGGTTTTTTATGGGGAGTTTTTATTTGTTCTTCTCCTACATAAGCTTTGTCTCCACTCAGTCGTTGTTTATCATCAAATTTTTTTAAACTTTCCCGACAAATATTTATATCACTTTTGGGGCCAGGTTTGCCCACGACTACGTCCACAATATCTTCCCCTTTTGGCAACACAATAAATTGGTTTTTAAATGTATGACTTTTCTTCTTCCCAGAATAGAATTTTTTTTGATGATGATAATTTGTTCGCGTAGCGTGGCCTACGGCCAAAGGTCTTTCCCTGACTTGTTCAGCGCTATCTACTATTAACTCATACTCAGTCAAAGCTTCCCGAATTATCTCCGACTCTTCTTCGCACTTTTTTACTTGTTCTAATAAAGAAGCTGGTAGAGCTTCCCTGAAAAGAGATTGCCAGTAGTTAAAAGTAGAGTTTGCTGTAGATTCACTCACCTGAAACTGTAGTCCTAGAAGTTGAAAGTTTATGTGATGTCGTAAGTAAATTAACGTCAAAACTATTTGGTCTTCAAGTGATAATTTTTGTGAAGCACCTCCCCCAGGCTTAATTAGCCGGACTTTTTGATTTTGATTTTTTTCTTGATGTTGACGATGTAATAACTTAGCTTGTTCTATCAGTTGAGAGAGTTGTTCATGATTTATCCCTAGCAATCGTTTGGTTTGTTTAGGATTTTTCTGGATATAATTCCAAGTATAACTCATGGATAATATTACTAAAATTAATCTGTTATTATCCTCTTATTTTACCATAAATTTATTTGTTGGAGAGGTCTAGTGCGTAGGGTGCGTTAGGGGCGGAAAGCCTCGGATTTTTCGCCTCGTAGCCAGTGTTGGGATAGTCCGCCCCGTAACGCACCACCAAAAAGCTCACCCTCATTTTCTGTCGTTGCTGAATCAAGGAATGAATATCAGTGGTGTGGGCATCCTGCCTGCGCACAAATGAAACGGGCAAGATGCCCATTCCACAGCCAGATGCCCATTCCACAGCCAGATGCCCATTCCACAGCCAGATGACCATTCCACGGCAAGATGCCCATTCCACAGCCAGATGCCCATTCCACAGGTGCGACCCGTGGCGAATTTAATAATTAGATGCGGAAAGCGCACCTAAAAACTCTTATCATTTCATTATTAAGCAACGCCAATCGGGTTGCTTGGCACTGCCCACCCTAGGATTAATCACTTGGGATCTCCGGATCAGAATTGACCCAAACGATTGATGTTTGGTCGGCAGTGCATCGTACAGATTCACAAAGCTTGCCCATCGGGTTGCTTGGCACTGCCCACCCTACGATTCTATAATTCTGGCAAAAAATAAAGTTTTGTAAATTAACCCATAAAAATGTGAGCTCAGCTAGATAAGTAAGCAGGTCAGTCTTTCTAATTGATAGCGATGAAAGATCAAATTAGGCAGCTGGTATGCCAAGTGCAAAGCTATCCACGGGATACTCAAGAGCGGCAGCAAGCTTTAGGAACACTGGTTAAGCAAATTTTGCGATCGCGTAAAATTTGCCGCCCATCCAAAGGTCAACCTCTATCTGGTATTTATCGAGATATTTTGGAGGCAGTGCAGAAACAGCTAACCCAGGATCTAGAGCAGACTATTGATAGGTATAGCCCACAATTTATTTCTGACAGAGAGTGGACATCTTGGCGAGATATGGCCTTTAAAAAGGTAATAGATAACTATCGCCTTGAACAACTCGCCCTAGAAGCGCAAGGACAAAAAACTCATACTAAAGAACGACTGTATGCTTTAACAGAATTAATCAATGCTTTGCAAATTTCCGGCAAACTGTACCATCCCCCTGGCTTTTCTATTGATGTTTATCAAGATGCAGTAATTAGAACCTTAGGGTTTGTATTTCAAAACATCAATGTCTACAATCCTGACAAGGGCAAATTTATGAAGTGGGTGAATTTTCGTCTTTATGTGATGTTACAAGAAGTCCGCAAAGAACTTAACGAACCCTTTCTACAATCTCAATACAACAAAGTTTTTAGAACTCAATCGGATTTGAAACGTCTGATTAAAAAAACAAAAATTGATACGGTTTTGCTTTGGTTTCAGCTAATCCTTAAAGGGAGAATTACAGTAATAGATCAGGGATGGCAAGTTTTTTCTATCCTGATTGTCTTATTAAACTTATCCCAGTTACTAACCAAAAAACCAATTTATGTCAATACATTATTGTTCGAGATGGCTCAAGCATCTCTCCCTTTATCATCAACGTTATCTGGACTAAATAAAAAATCAATTACTATCGAAAATATACCACAATCGGAAATAGATATTCCCTTGTCTGAAAAAGTAAGACAATACATTGCAGAAGACCCTGATCGGCTATTTCAAAAGCATATTAGAAACCATCCTGAAGCAACGTTTCAAACTATCGCTTTAGCCTATCTAGACGGAAAAAAATGGAAAGAAATATCTAAATTATTCGGAATTAGTGTTCCTACACTAAGTCATTTCTACCAACGTTACCTTAAGGAAGTCGCTCCTAAGATAAAAAAGTCTATACAGGAATAGTTGGCCTAAAATCATTATAATTTAAAGATAATTAACCCAACTTATACTAGTTTAAAATATACTAGGGTGTTTGCAAAGATGTGATTGATTTAACTTCGACATTCAGCTAAATGGTTTCAGGGTGCTTAATACCTTTTCAGGGATGTTAAAAATTAAAAGGCGCTGGGAACAGGGAACAGGGAACAGGGAACAGGGAACAGGGAATTAAAAAGCTTTTTAGTAAGCATATGCGCTACGCGCACGCTACGCGAACAGCCGTCAGCCGTCAGCCGTGAGCTAAAGGCTCACGCGTGCGCGTTCAGCTTTTTGGCACAGGCTTCTACGCTGGGACTTCACTCAGATTAAACCAATGCTTACTTGTTGTCTTGATGCAGTCGCTCATGGGGGAAACCACGGCAGTCGCTCATGGGGGGAACCCCCAAGACCGCGCTGCCTCCCCAAGACCGCGCTGCATCGCTTATTCAAAAGCTGAGAGCTGAGAGCTGAGAGCTGAGAGCTGAGAGCTGAGAGCTGATAGCTGATAGCTGAATACTTACGCTTTTTACATAGCGCTGCATCGCTTTTTTAAAGTATTTTTCAATCAAGTTAATTTTTACCTATCAAATAAAAAAAGGATAGGGATTTATGTTACAGTATTGGTAGGCTGATTTTAGGGAATTGGTATAATACCAAAGCATCCCAAAGTAACAGTTATTAATCAAAACAAACTCAAGACTATTTTGTTCATAAATATTATTCACCTAGGACTTAGGATGACTAGCTAGATTATGCTCCTACGCTGGGGGGGCGACGAAATAAGCTAAAACCCAGACTCTATAAGCGACCTAGCCCTTATACCTCGTTGATAATACTTTCGTTGTCTTGATGCAGTCGCTCATGGGGGAAACCCCCAAGACCGCGCTGC
>NZ_JAAHHZ010000026.1:0-12742 GCF_010672005.1 Moorena sp. SIO4A5
ACATGCCAAAATTACATGGGCAGTATCAGTTCTGCTCACGATACTCTTAGCAAGGTTAACTCTAAAAGACTTCTTTCGCTTTTCTCATTTCACATTTTAAGGAGGAGATTATGAAGCGAGTTGCGATATTTTTCATGTCTTTGATGGCTGCACTGGTACTCATTGCTACCCCAGCTCATGCGTCGATTCAAGCAGGCATTATTAAGCTGTCTTCGCCAGGCCCAGTGGTAACAAAAAATAATGACACAAGCACATTTAAAGAAGTGTTCTTCGCAGAGCCATTTCGGGAAGGCTCAGATGTGATCGTGATTCCAATGGTTCAAACCTTTAATGGAGCAGATACCCCTGGTGTCAGGATCGCAGATGTAACCACGAAGGGCTTTAAGTTCAAAATGAACGAATTAGTTCGGGGTGGTCCAAGGCAGGCTCTGTCAGATGGAAAACATACAACCGAAACCATAGGTTGGATTGCTGTCAGTTTCTAATCGCTCTTAGGGGGTTTTTTTGACCCCTGTCCCCTGTGCCCAATGGATGGGGCACAGGGGATTTCAGTATTTGGTAGTGCAAGTGTGACAAAGGCGGTCGCGATGCAGAATGGCCGTTACCTCCACTGCTCAAACGGTAGCCACCTAACACTCTACGACGACCAGCAAGTTTATTTCCAAGGTCTGATCCAGTTCATCCAGGACGTAGATGCGGGCCGTTTCTGAGGTTTGGTTTTTCTGCCTGATCTGGTGATATGGGATTGCTTGAGTTTTGAGGTGGTCTGTGTTGCCTAACTATTGACCAAAGCGGATGCTCTGGGGGGTGGCGAAGATGGGGCTGCCCAAAAGATGGTGACGCACCGCTAGCTTGAAGGTCGTTAGGTGGCATATTCCTTGCTATGACCTGTACTTTAGAATTGTTTGGTAAGGTTTTCAAGGTTGGTTCAAGCGTGAAATTATCAGAAAAAACGATATAGCGCTACGCCCTATACAATAGTGTTCAGCAAAATCCGTATAAAGCCAACAAGTATATTTACTCAGTGAACTTGACAAACTATCGATTGAAAATCTAAATGAAATCATTCAACCTAACTGAGCTTGCCAATAAATACCAATCGGATAAAGGAACTGAGTATTTCGATAAACATGGCTACACGCTCATATATGAAACGTTGTTTTTGCCCCTCAAATCAAAACCTATCACCTTCTTAGAAATTGGCTTATGTATTGGTGGTCCCGAGTTCGGTGATCACTTGTTAAGTCGAATCCCCACTGACATGCCATCAATTCGCATGTGGACAGACTATTTTGATAATGGGCATGTTTATGGTTTTGATATTAATGATTTTAGTCATTTAGAATCAGAAGTTAGAAACTTTAAATTTGTCAAGGGTGATTTAAGTTGCCAAAATGATATTACCAATTTGGTGAAGGTTACAGCTCAGCTTGAAGGTAAGCAAAATTTAGTTGTTTACGATGTGATATTGGATGACGCATCACACGCTTCTTTTCATCAACAACAAGCTTTTGCTCTGTTATTTCCTTCCTTGAAACCAAATGGTATTTACATTATTGAGGACTTACATTGGCAAAGTCCAAGTTACGAAGATAAACTTCCAGATGTGCCTAAAACTATCGAATTATTGGTGCAATTAAAAAATCTTAAGAATGGCTCTGGGGTGTTATCAAATAACTATTTATTCCGAAATGAAATTATGAATTTTATTGATGATATTAAATCAATTGAATTTTATTGTGATCAAAAGCTAGCTATTATTACTAAAACTTAACAAAACAATATAGCAGTCGAAGTAAAGCTTAAGAAATCTTCTGGTCTCTGCTCCCTGCTCCCTGCTCCCTGCTCCCTGCTCCCTGCTCCCTGCTCCCTGCTCCCTGCTCCCTGCTCCCTAAAACCCAGATATTTTTACCTCACAAGTCGTAGAATTGCTATAATTCTTAAAAGATAAGGAGAATTATTTTTTGCAACACAGCAATCTGGAATTTAAGTTTTTGCCTGAACATCTAAGAAATGGTCAGGTTATTGATATCCCATATCTAGTAAAACGTCTAGATGCTGCCAACGAAGCTCTTAAAACAAAACCATTGGGATATACACTTGAGTCCTTAACTGAATTTAGCCCTGTTGTTAAGGAAAGAAAGCGTTTGCGTGAGACTAATTTTCATGCAAGTCATGATGATCGTGAAAAACTTGATATTCAGTTGAATAATGCCTTCTACTTTAATTCAGAAAATGTAGACTTGGGGGATCCAGATGCTCAATCTATTGTAGAAGCAGCGCGTGATTTCCTTTATCAAGGCGATCACAATAGACTTTGGTTGCTGCCTGCCTTTGTTGAAAANCTATGTAGGTACCTGGGGACCAGCCATTTGCGGTCATGCTCATCCAGAAGTTATTGGGGCATTGCACCAGGCTCTAGATAAGGGTACCAGTTTTGGAGCTCCCTCTGCCCTAGAGAACGTGCTAGCACAAATGGTGATTGACGCCGTTCCTAGTATTGAAATGGTGCGGTTTGTTAATTCTGGCACCGAAGCCTGTATGGCAGTGCTGCGACTGATGCGTGCCTTCACAGGACGGGACAAAATTATCAAATTTTCTGGCTGCTACCATGGTCACGCCGATATGCTGCTGGTACAAGCTGGTTCTGGAGTCGCTACTCTAGGTTTACCGGATTCCCCTGGTGTTCCTAAGTCGGCCACTGCTAATACGTTAACCGCTACCTATAATGACCTGGACGCCGTTAAAGCTTTATTTGAGCAATATCCCAATGAGATTGGTGGGGTCATCCTAGAACCGGTGGTAGGAAATTCTGGTTTCATCACTCCTGTGCCTGGTTTTCTTGAAGGCTTGCGGGAACTGACTCAAAACCATGGCGCTCTACTGGTGTTTGATGAAGTGATGACTGGCTTCCGGATTGCCTACGGTGGTGCTCAGGATAAATTTGGCATCACTCCTGACCTGACTACCCTAGGTAAAATTATCGGTGGTGGTTTGCCCGTGGGAGCCTATGGCGGACGAAAGGATATCATGTCGATGGTGGCACCAGCAGGGCCAATGTATCAAGCCGGAACCCTTTCTGGGAATCCTCTAGCCATGACAGCAGGCATTAAAACCCTGGAGTTACTGAAGAAACCGGGTACCTATGAACAGCTAGATAGTATTACTAAAAAGCTCTCCGAGGGATTACTGCAAATTGCTAAAGATGCTGGTCATGCAACTACTGGTGGTTACATCAGCGCTATGTTTGGCATGTTCTTTACTGGTGTTCCTGTTCACAACTTCGATGATGCCAAAACCTCTGATTCATCCAAATTCACTGCTTTCCATCGGGGCATGTTAGAGCGTGGGATTTACCTAGCCCCCTCACAATTTGAAGCAGGATTTACTTCCCTAGCTCACACCGAGGAGGATATTGACCGCACATTAGCAGCAGCTAAGGAAGTCATCTCTGGGATCAAGCCATAGTAGTCTAGAGTGTAAGCATTTAGCTATCAGCTATCAGTTATCAGCTATCAGTTATCAGCTATCAGCTATCAGCTATCAGCTATCAGCTATCAGCTATCAGCTATCAGCTATCAGCTATCAGCTATCAGCTATCAGCTATCAGCTATCAGCTATCAGCTATCAGCTATCAGCTTATGGGTCACAGGCTAGAAGCCTGTGCCACCTTGATGTGCTTTTGAATAAAATAAGCTGACGGCACCTCAAGTAGCGTGAGCTTTTAGCTCACGGCTGACGGCTGACGACTGACGGCTGATAGCTGAAGGCTGAATGCTTACTTAGCGATAGTTAGTAAATTGCAAAGCAATCGGCAAATCTTCTTGCTTCAACCGCTGGATGATATCTTGTAAGTCATCCTTAGATTTGCTAGATACTCTAACTGAATCACCTTGAATCGAGGCTTGTACTTTTTTAAATTCATCTCGAATCAATTTGGTGATTTTTTTACTATATTCTTGGCTGATGCCTTTTTTTAGCGTGATTTCTTGGCGGACACGATTACCACTAGCTGATTCTACTTTACCATAGTCGAAGATTTTTTGCGAAAGTTCCCGTTTCGCGGCTTTGGTACGAATAACAGTATGCACAGCATCTAGGGTGAATTCACTATCAGTATTGATGGTGATAGATTCTTCTCCTAATTCGACAGTGGTTTTAGTATCTTTGAGGTCGTAACGACTTTTGATTTCACGAATAGTTTGATCCACAGCATTGACCAACTCTTGTCGATCAAAGTCACTAACAATATCAAAAGAATAGGTACTAGCCATAATTAATAACGGTCAGCGGTAGGCCGTGAGCAATAGTGACTCACTATCTAACAGCTTAAAACCAAAATGGAAATTTGTTGCACCCTATACAAAATTTTTAAACCTATTGATATCAAGCCCGGTAGCATCAGTCTTGAATAAGCCCATAAGTCTTGGGGAGGTGGCTCAACCTGGTGGCTCTCAAGACAAATGACCAACAACCAAAACTATCAAGGCCCGAAGCAAGTGGACTTGATCTGGTCTAGCCACTGACGCTGCTTATATCAAGTCAGGTTGAATACCCATAATTAGAGGGAGGGTGGGGAGATGGGGAGATGGGGAGATGGGGAGATGGGGAGATGGGGAGATGGGGAGATGGGGAGATGGGGAGATGGGGAGATGGGGAGATTTTTATTAAGGGTAATTATCCCGACATGATATTAGACTCAGAACAAACAGAGTACCAGTGGAAAGAGAGCCGATGCCAAACATCAGCGATCGCCCCAAGGGAATATCGAGAATGTAAAACACCGAGTAGAAGACTCGGGCAATTACAAATGCGATCGCACACCCGATGGCGAGGGTTGAATTCTGACCCGTTATATAGGCCATCAACGCTGCTGCGCTAAATACAATAAACGTTTCAAAGGAGTTCTGATGTGCCCAAGTCGCTCGTTGGGCATAGGGCGGTAGCTGATCAAACATGGCGCGAGGGGCACTTTGGTCATAGCCTAGTTTGAAACGGCTGTAGGCAACTACCAGATACGGTAGATATATTAAAACCGTTGCCCCCACAATACAGTAAAGTAAAATTCCCGAACCGGATAGATGCATAGTCTAGCTCACACTAATCAAAATTAATTACAATTAATCACAACTAATCAAAATAGAACAGAGTAACAACCTTACTTTGCTGTTCTGCCTCCTTACAGGTGTTCAGGAGGGTACGGCTATCATGGAATGCGAAACAAATTAACTGCTGACACCGGGCAATAATTTCGGCATTACACAAGGCACTAGCTTCAGCGAGAGACAAGGTATCATTTTGGGGGTTTTCCACCAAATGCATTACCTTCTCCAAGTAATTTCGGGATTCCAGTGGCTGTCGCTGAAGACTTTGGGGCAAAATTACCGTTAGCAAGGACGGATCGGCTCGCATAGCACCTCGAATGGCAGCTAAGTTGGTTCCAGTGGCACCAGAGGTAATCAGACGATTACCGGCTTGCACTAAGGCATAGCTCATCATCTCAATTAGATTCTGATGGGTGATAGGAACGTGACGTGACCCCAACAAGGCAATTCGCTTAGAACCAGTTTGCTGTATGGCTGCGAGTTCCTGGGCTAATGTATCGATACTGGCGGTCTCTATTGGTTGACTCAAAGATAAAGATGCTGGTAAAGGCTGAACGACCAGGATATTTTAGCAGAACTAATCTGTCATGTCCTCCTTCAAAAGAATTTGAAGGAAAGGGAATAGGGAATAGGGAATAGGGAATAGGCATGCTAGCAAGAGGCAAGAGGCAATAGGCATGCTAGCAATAGGCATGCTAGCAATAGGCATGCTAGCAATAGGCATGCTAGCAATAGGCATGCTAGCAATAGCAATTTCCCTCAAAGGTTGCTGAGAATTGCTATAGCAGTCGAAGCAAAGCTTAGGAAATCTTTTGCTCCCTGCTCCCTGCTCCCTGCTCCCTGCTCCCTGCTCCCTGCTCCCTGCTCCCTGCTCCCTGCTCCCTGCTCCCTGCTCCCTGCTCCCTGCTCCCTGCTCCCTTTGCTATAGGGTTTAAAATTGCTATATTCTAAATATGTGCTATCATAATGAATGGTTTGGACGCATAGCTCAGTTGGTTAGAGCACCACGTTGACATCGTGGGGGTCACTGGTTCGAGTCCAGTTGTGTCCATATTTCTTTAACTCCCCACACTTCCCTATCTTTGCCTACTCCCTATCTCCCCATCTCCCCATCTCCCTATCTCCCCATCTCCCCACACTCCTTACTCTACCGATGCTCCCAGGCTCGCATTTTACCAGGATTCATCAATCCATAGGGATCAACTATTTCCTTAAACCGCAACTGTTCCATATCAACGGTTTTCATACCCCCATCTTCCAAGATGTAGGTGTGGGGATTAGCAATCATAGCGCCATACTCTTCGTGATAGCGAATAATCTCATTTAAACGCTCCTCAGAACTATACCGAACGATTTGTAGTCCCACTGGTATGAGTTGTCCTGCTACTCGCATGAATTCTAAATGCATGATCACTTCATCCCCAAAGTGCTGATAAAAATGCTCCACCTGTTCCAGATTCACAAATGAGGTTTGTAAATAGGTGAGGCTGGGATCAACACTACGGGCGTGTAAGGTGGTATGATTCCAGGTGAACTCTGCTAGGCTGACTCCCTTACTCGCTTCTAGGGCAGTCTTCTGGTAAGTGACCTCTCCACCATACTCCCGAACTAAATCCTGGAATGGCTCTAGGGAAGATTCCGCTATCATCAGCAAGGCACAGTGCTTAGCTTCCGGAAGGTAGTTGCTGAGAGCGGCAAAGTAGGATGGAATTGGCCAAGCGTGAATGCTAATCAGTTTCTTAATCAAGCCATCCGCATCACCTAAGGCTTGACCAAATCTAGCAGCAGTCATAAAGTCATTAAAGACTACGATTACTTCAGCCCAAGGATAGACTGGTCCTAGGGGTATTTCTAATTCAGTGATAATGCCATTGGTGCCATAGGCGTGATTCACCTTCTGCAACTGATCTGACCGTAATTCGATCACACGGGGCTGGTCTTCGAGGGTGACGACTTGGAGAGCATGAATATTTCCGCGATCGCGTAATACTCCATAAGTAATGGAACCAATGCCGCCACTCCCGCCACCAATAAACCCACCAATAGTAGCGGTGCGATAGGTAGAGGGAGCCATGCGCAATTCCCAGCCAATTTTATGAGCTTCTTTGTCAAAGGCGGCTAGCTTGACCCCAGGCTGAACAGAGGCTAAACCCGGTTTTATCCAGTTAATCTGATTGAGGCGAGTAGTATCGAGAATCAGACCACCGTTGAGGGGGATACACTGACCATAATTACCAGTGCCTGAGCCTCTTACGGTTAGGGGAGCTTTGTACTTAACGCAAACCCTAGCTATTTCCAGGACTTCCGCCACCGTAGTGGGACGAACTACGATGTTCCCCCGTTTATCTTTAAGCTGGGATTCCAGTACCGGACTGAAGTGGTAGTAGTCTAGGGATAATTTAGCGACTTGGGTTGGGTCATCAATAATTTCTATTCCGGTAAGTTCCGAGGCTAGGGAATTCCAGTCAATAGCTTGGGGGGTTGTCATCAGAGGTGTGGCAAGTGTGGTAGAGAGAGTAAAGTGTGGTAAATATGGAAAGCGTGGTCAGTGTGGGAGGTTTGGGGCGCGGATTGAAATCCACTGTAGGATATTATGTTCTACTAGGGATTTTTAAGCCGAGGTGGTAATTTTTATAGTTTAAACTAATTTGTAATCTTTAACAATCACTAAAATCATGGAAAAAGTAGTTAATAAACTAAAAATAAAGCAACAAAAAAGCGATTTTAGCTACTGGCGAAAACAGTCCTATAAAAAACGCTTATAAGCCCTAGAAATAATCCGTCAGCAATACCACCACTATCAATACAACAATGCTCAACCAAGACTTCAAAGAGTTTATACAATTATTAAACGATAATCAAGTAAAGTATTTAGTAATTGGTGGTTATGCAGTAGCTGTACATGGTCATCCTCGCTATACCAAATAGCAAAGGGAACAGCGGATATGGGAACAGGGAACAGGGGGGTGAATCTCACTTTTACCCAAACTTTAAACTAACTAAAATCTCTCTATATTAAATTCTCCAGTTTGCACGATGCGCACGCTACACCAACGAGGTTTATTTTAAGCTGACCGCTGACCGCTGACCGCTGACCGCTGAGGATTTTGAAACCTGTTATCAGGCTAAAATCGAGGTAATCATTGACGATATATCGGTTAATTTTATTGATTTAGACAATCTTATAAAAAATAAACAAGCATCAGGAAGGTTACAAGATTTAGCTGATGTGGAAAATTTACAAGATTGAACATCCATCCTGTTAAAATTCAGTTTGACCCGGTGGTGCGTTACGGGGCGGACTATCTCAACCCTGGCTACGAAGCGAACAATAAGGGGAAGTCCGCCCCTAATACTAAGTTGCGGTCAAAGGTACAACTTTCTCTTCCGCCAATCTCCCCATCTCCCCATCTCCCCATCTCCCCATCTCCCAATCTCCCCATCTCCCCATCTCCCTATCCAACTAATCTACTCTCTTTGAATGCAACTCGGTATAACTCACCCTACCTATGCCCTTCTCCATATAAGTTAATTGAATTTCCGCTATAGCACCGATAAAACAGCAAACCAGTACTGGCATGTGAGAAAATAGGTGGTGCGTTACGGGGCGGACTATCTCAACCCTGGCTACGAAGCTAACAATAAGGGCAAGTCCGCCCCTAACTCACCCTACCTATGCCCTTCTCCATATAAGTTAATTGAATTTCCGCTATAGCACCGATAAAACAGCAAACCAGTACTGGCATGTGAGAAAATAGTACTCGTTTAGAACAAACAGGTTCCTGTTTTTGATACATTAGTACTAGTATATTAGCAACAAGTACTAGTTACTGAGAAACGAGTACTGTTAAGTGATAAACTAGTACAGTTTAACGAAAAACTAGTACTAGTTTGTTATACACCAGTACTAGTTAACGAAAACGAGTACTAATATATAACAAACTAGTACCCATTTGTTATACACCAGTACCCATTTGTTATACACCAGTACTAGTTAACGAGAAACGAGTACTGGTATGTGATAAACTAGTACTAGTTAGCGAAAAACTAGTACTAGTTAGCGGTAAATGGGTACTCGTGTGTTAGACGTCATTACCTGGTCTGGTTTGTTGTTAACTGTTGACCGTTGACCGTTAACCAGAGACTTCAATGACTGAAGGGGAGTCGAACCCTTTAATTCCCACAGCAATTTTTCGTCCACTCCCTACTCCCTACTCCCTACTCCCTACTCCCTACTCCCTACTCCCTCACCCAATTTAAAATTTCCTTAGTAAAATTTGCATAAAAGTAGCACCACCTAAGGATATATAGTAAGAAACTACCAAGTGGCTGATTTGTCGATGGGTACTTACTCTACTATTCCTGTATTCTGTCTCAAGCTAGCTAGTGCTAGCTTACTCTGCCTGCTCTCACCGATCCTAGCCCCAGAAAATTTGGGAGTTGCTCCAGCAGTGGCACAAAGCACTCCAGACCAAGCCACTCAAGCGGAGCAGTTATTGGATAGGGCAAGGTCAGAGTTTGTTAAAGGTCAGTTGCCTCAAGCCAAGGAGAGTTATCAACAAGTATTGACGATTTATCGGGAATTGGAAAACTCTTCCGGTAAAGCTAAAGCTCTTAATGGCCTTGGACAGGTTTACAATCTATTATCTCAACACACCAAAGCCCTGGAAGCATTGCACCAAGCTCTGAAAATTCGTCAAGGTCTAGGGGAGCGAAAGGAAGAAGGGGAAACCCTCACCCATATCGGAACAGTTTATTCCAGTCAAGAAAACTATCCTAAAGCTCTGGAGTTGTTGGAGCAAGCCCTAACTATTAACCAAGAAGTAGGTAATCAGCTTGGGATTGGTTATGCACTGGTTAATCTTGGCTCAGTTTACTCCTCCCAAGGAGAGTATGACAAAGCCTTTGATAGGTTAGAGCAAGGTCTGAGTATTATCAAAGAAGTAGGTGAGACTGAGAAAAGCGATGCTCTGAAAGAGCCGCTACGCGATTGGCCTTTGGCCACGCTTCGCGATCGCATTCTAGCACGCTACTATCAAGCCTACACTCTGAATTGGATCGGCTCAGCTTACATCAGGTCAGGGAAATTGAACCAAGCTGGGGAGTTTCTGGAACAAGCTCATACCCTGAGTCGAGAAGAGGGTTATCAATTACGAGAAGGTGTAGCCCTGACCTTGAAGGGAATACTGTATAACAATCAAGGGGAATTGGATAAAGGGCTAGAAACCCTGGAGTTGGCATTAGCCATTACTAAACCAACTGGTTTTCGGGGATTAGAACAGAATATTCTATTTTGGATTGGAGGGATTTACAACCAGAAAGGAGAGTATGTCAAAGCCCTTGAGGTTTACCAGGAATGCTTAGCTATTCGGCGAGAATTGGGTAAGCGTAAGCTGGAAGGAGTTGTGCTCAATAATATTGGCTTAGTTTACTATAACCAGAAACAGTATGACCAAGCCCTAAACTATTATCAGCAAGCGTTAGCTATTCACCGGGAAGTTAAGAATCAGGCTGATGAAAGCACTACTCTTGGTAATATTGCTTACCTTTACCGCAAGCAAGAACAGTATGACCAAGCCCTAGATTACTACCAGCAAGCTTTAGCTATTCATCGCCAACTCGGTAAGGGTAAGCTGGAAGGAATTGCGCTCAATAATATTGGCTTAGTTTACGATAAACAGCAACAGTATGACCAAGCCCTCAACTATTATCAGCAAGCTTTAGCTATTCATCGCGAAGTTAAGAATCAAGCTGGGGAAAGCACCACCCTTGGTAATATTGCTACACTTTACCAAAAGCAAGAACAGTATGACCAAGCCCTCAACTATTATCAGCAAGCTTTAGCTATTCACCGGGAAGTCAAGAATCAAGTTCAGGAATGGAGTACCCTTGCTAATATTGGACAGGTTTACTATGAAAAGGGAAACTATCAGCAAAGCATAAACTATTCCCAACAAACTTTAGCCCTTTCCAAAAAACTTGAAAATCTCACGGGAGAAGGTGTAAGTCTTTGGAGGATTGGGCTAGCTTATTATGCATTGGGCAACCATGACCAAGCCATAGACTACTACCAACAAGCGTTAGAGATTTTCCGCAAACTTAACAATACCTCCATTGAAGCAAGTATCCTGGTAGGGCTTGGACTAGCTCAAATCAGGGAAGGAAAGTATCAGCAAGCCCTGGAGTCTTATCAGCAACTCCTAGCCATTGCCCGAAAAACCCAAGACCGCTCTGAAGAAATAAATGCTCTCAATTTTATTGGGCAAGTTTATGTATCTCAGGGCAAGTATGACCAAGCCCTAGATTCCTACCAGCAAGGTTTGGTTATTGCTAAAGACATTGATGACCAGAAAGCTACTGGAATCCTCCTCAATAATATTAGCTTAGTTTACATAAATTGGGGAAAGTACAATCAAGCCCTAGATTACTTACAGCAAGGCTTAACCATTAGCGAAAAGTTGAACGATTCCATAGGAATTGCGAATCTATTCAACAACATTGGATCGATATATAAAAACCAAGGGAAGTATAGCCAAGCTCTAGACTATTATCAGCAAGCTTTAGCGATTAACCAAGAGTTTGGCGATCACGGTCGTCATAACGTTGCTACTAACCTCAGCCATCAGCCATCAGCCATCAGCCATCAGCCATCAGCCATCAGCCATCAGCCATCAGCCATCAGCCATCAGCCATCAGCCATCAGCCACGCTACTTGAGGTGCCATTCATGATTACCGCAACAGAACGGACTGACAAGGCAAAACAATAAAAATCTTCCCCATCTCCCTATCTCCCTATCTCCCTATCTCCCTATCTCCCCATCTCCCTATCTCCCTATCTCCCTATCTCCCTATCTCCCTATCTCCCTATCTCCCCACACTTCTTATATAGCGTTTATCGTAGCTATGAGGTACACATTATTTTTTACCTCTTCCGAAGTCCCTGCTCCCTGCTCCCTGCTCCCTGCTCCCTGCTCCCTGCTCCCTGCTCCCTGCTCCCTGCTCCCTGCTCCCTGCTCCCTAAAAACCAAAAATTTGTACCTCACAAGTCGTATAATTGCTATAGCCCTCTTCTGTCACTCTCCGAATTCAATGATTAACAAATAAGTCAGATTATCCAGAATTAAAAAAGAATTGATATTGATTAATTTCACTAATTAGCTGATTCAATCCCAGCAATAAGTTACTATTAGGCAAAATATCTAACCAGGGAAAAATAATCCATAACATCATAATGGGTTGAATCAGTAAACGAAAATTGTTTAACAGATTTTTCCATCCACCTTTATGATTCCATTGTTGATGATTACTCACCTGGATATCATCAGCATCTGTCACCTTATTGCCCACTTCTGTCGATTTATTTAAAGATAAAAAAGCTGGAGAATTTAAACTAATCATGGTGTACACACAAAAAATTATTTCCCACCATTTTTCGATATCCTTAAACTTAGTAAAACGGTAATCTGTCCATCCTAATTCTTGTTTACACTGACGAAAAGCATACTCTACTCATGTTCTTAATCCATACAAATCTCCCAAGATTTTCTTGAGATTACCTTTCAAATTAGTCATCACAAAAGATGTTCCATTCTCTGGCATAGTTTTTGGGTCTGTGGTTATTTCCCAGTAAGTTATG
>NZ_JAAHHZ010000260.1:0-6573 GCF_010672005.1 Moorena sp. SIO4A5
TTGGGCGGCATCTTGGATCGTCGCTTTAACGGTTTCATCTAGCATCTTTTATCCTCAGAACAAGTCCTCAATTATGCTCATGTTGGTTCCTTAAATTAACTGGTAGTCTATTTATTTGCAAGTCCCTAAGGTCAGTTCTGTAGTAACACCCAATGTGACTATTAATGGTGCCCTGGCAGATTTGATAGAAGGTGGAGCGATTAGAGACAGTAATCTCTTCCACAGCTTTTCGGATTTCAATGTGGCCGAGTTTGGGCGAGTTTATTTTGCGAATCCAGCAGGAGTTGCCAACATCCTGAGTCGGGTAACTGGAACAAATGTTTCTAATATTTTGGGGACTCTGGGAGTATTGGGAAATGCTAATTTATTTTTGATAAATCCCAATGGTATTGTATTCGGGTCCAATAGCAGACTCGATCTGGGAGGCTCATTTTTTGGGAGTACTGCTGATAGTATATTGTTTGACGATGGCACAGTATTCAGCGCAAAAAATCCCAATGATAAACCGTTATTAACTATTAATATTCCATCTGGGTTGCAATATGGCTCAAATCCCGGAAGTATTACTAATCAGTCTAGTCTGTTTTTGGTACCAAATGGTCAAACCTTAGGGCTGATTGGTGGTGAGGTTACTATTCCTGGTGGTTTGATAGCTGCATTGGATGGACGGATTGAGCTGGGGAGTGTGGGTAATGGTGTGGTGAACTTGACCCCAACCGATACTAGTTTTGTGTTGGATTATTCAGCAGTTCCAGCGTTTCAGGATATTAGTTTGTCTGACGGTGCTTTTGTTATTACCAGTGGCGAAAGTGGTGGCAGTATCCAGGTGCAGGGAGCTAATGTGAGTTTACGCGATCGCTCTTTTGTGTTTGCGAATACTGAAGGGGGTGGCAGTGGCGGTGGGATAGAGGTTCGAGCTTCTCAGTTGAGTCTTGAGGATGGTTCTATTATAGGTGCTAATGTATCCGGCTCAGGACAGGGGGGAGATTTGACAGTGGATGCCACTGAATCTGTGCGAGTGGTTGGTGCGTCTGATGGTACTCGCAGCCTCTTGGGAGCCCTAGTTCTTCCAGGAGCAACAGGAAAAGCGGGAGATGTGAGTATTACCACTGGGCAGTTAATGGTCTCTGATGGAGCACAAGTTTCAGC
The DNA here is from genome assembly GCF_010672005.1 of Moorena sp. SIO4A5. Classification (NCBI taxonomy): domain Bacteria; kingdom Bacillati; phylum Cyanobacteriota; class Cyanophyceae; order Coleofasciculales; family Coleofasciculaceae; genus Moorena; species Moorena sp. SIO4A5. Next base: position 1,150 of record NZ_JAAHHZ010000260.1, read on the forward strand.
TAGCACTTTTGGTGAAGGGGACAGCGGAAATTTGACAGTGGATGCGGACTCTACTGTTCAAGTGATTGGTACTTCAGCTAATGGTCAGTTGCCCAGCGGCTTGTTTGCTCTAAGTTCTGGGATAGGAAAAGCGGGAGATGTCAGTATTACCACTGGGGAGTTAATCGTCTCTGATGGAGCATTTGTTTCAGTTAGCACTTTGGGTGAAAGGGACGGCGGAAATTTGACTGTGGATGCCTCTTCTAAGGTTCAAGTGATTGGTACCTCAGCCGATGGTAGGATTCCCAGCGGCTTGTTTGCTCTAACTTCTGGGATAGGAAAAGGGGGAAATGTCAGTATTACCACTGGGGAGTTAATCGTCTCTGATGGAGCAGTTTTTGATGCTAGCACAAGGGGTGAAGGGGACGGCGGAAATTTGACTGTGGATGCCTCTTCCAAGGTTCAAGTGATGGGTACCTCAGCCGATGGTCGGTCTCGCAGCGGCTTGCTTGCTCTAACTTCTGGGATAGGAAAAGGGGGAGATGTCAGTATTACCACTGGGGAGTTAATCGTCTCTGATGGAGCAGTTGTTAATGCTAGCACTATTGGTCAAGGGGACGCCGGAAATGTGACAGTGGATGCCTCTGAATCTTTTCAACTGATTGGTACCTCAGCAGATGGTGGGTTTACCAGCCGCTTGTTTACTCAAACTGAAGGGATAGGAAAAGCAGGAAATGTGAGTATTGCCACTGGGCAGTTAATGGTATCTGATGGAGCAGCGGTTTCAGCTAGTACTTTTGGTGAAGGGGACGGGGGAGATTTGACTGTGAATGCCGACTCTACGGTTCAAGTGATTGGTACCTCAGCCGATGGTCGGATTGGCAGCAGCTTGCGTACTCAAACTCAAGGGACAGGAAATGCGGGAGAGTTAAATATTACCACTGGGCAATTAATTGTATCTGATGGAGCACAAGTTTCAGCTGCCACTGTTGGTGAAGGGGATGGGGGAAATTTGACTGTGGATGCCTCTGAATCTGTTCAACTGATTGGTACCTCAGCCGATGGCAGGATTTCCAGCGGCTTGTTTACTCAAACTGAAGGGATAGGAAATGCGCAAAATTTGAGTATTAACACTGGGCAATTAATTGTATCTGATGGAGCACAAGTTTCAGCTGGCACTTTTGGTGAAGGGAATGGGGGAGATTTGAATGTGAATACTTCCTCTACGGTTCAAGTGATTGGTACCTCAGCTGATGGTCGGCGTCTCAGTCGCTTGTCTACTCAAACTCAAGGGAAAGGAAAAGCGGGAGATCTCAATATTACCACTGGCAAGTTAATTCTCAAAGATGGAGCACAAGTTTCAGCTGCCACTTTTGGTCAAGGGGACGGGGGAAATGTGACTGTCAATGCCTCCTCTAGTGTTCAAATCATTGGTACTAGTACCTCAGCCGATGGTGAGTTTCCCAGCGGCTTGTTTACTCTAACTGAAGGCACAGGAAATGCCGGAGAGTTGTTGAATATTACCACTGACAAGTTAATAATCTCTGATGGAGCAGAAGTTAGTGCTAGAAGTTTTGAACAGAGAACTTCAGCAGGCAAGGTAGAGATTAATGCTAACTCCATCTTCCTTGACAACAAAGGAATCATCACAGCAGAAACAGCAGGACAAGAAGGCAATATTATCCTAGAAGCTGGTGACATCCGACTCCTCAACGAAAGCAAAATTAATACTGACGCCCAGAATACCGATGGGGGCAATATATTTATTGATACTGATACCCTAGTCGGTCTGGGAAATAGCGACATTACCGCCAATGCTGAAGAAGGTCGAGGAGGTCGTGTTGAGATTAATGCCCAAGGCATCTTTGGCTTAGAGTTTCGCGACCGTCTCACTCCAGACAATGACATCACTTCCACCTCCAACCTTGGCTCATCCTTCAACGGTGACGTAATCCTCAACATCTCACAGGTAGACCCCACCTCAGGCTTAACCGAATTGCCAGGAAGCCCTGTAGATGCAGAAGCGATCCTGGCCAATGACCTTTGTGGCTTTGAGAATAATCGGATTGCTGGCGGGAGTTCCTTTTTCATTACCGGAAAAGGGGGTTTACCACCGACTCCAGAAGATCCGGTGATTAATGCCCACAGAACAGTGGGGTGGCGAACTCGTCCTGGCTTAGCCAGCACCAGCAGACAACGATTACAGCAGCAACCTTCAGTAACACAGCCTCAACCTCCCCAAGAAAAAAAAGTGATTATCGAAGCCCAAGGCTGGGTAACAGCAAAGGATGGCACGATTATTCTGACCGCCCATCCGTTTAGGGGTACTCCTGTTGATCAGATATTGCCCAATCTTGATTGCCATTCGGGAGTAGGGAGTAGGGAGTAGGCAGTAGGGAGTAGGTAATCGGGAATCGGTAGAACGGGCAAGATGCCAGTATCCTGCCTTGGGAATCGGTGGAACTGGCATCTTGCCAGTATCCCGCCTTGGGAATCGGTGGAACGGGCATCTTTTGTGGAACGGGCATCTTTTGTGGAACGGGCATCTTTTGTGGAACGGGCATCTTTTGTGGAACGGGCATCTTTTGTGGAACGGGCATCTTTTGTGGAACGGGCATCTTGCCCGTTACAATTATCCGGCAGGCAGGATGCCCACCCCACTGATATTCATCCCTCGATTCAGCAATGCCAAGAAAAGTTGCACCTGGCTGACAATACACGATCAGCCAGAGTTCAATGCAACTATCAACTCACAAAAGATTATAATAACAAAAACTGAGATAAACACTGATCTCTTTTAGATCTAGGTAGTCATGCTTTACTAGCAGATGGGTTGATCGGGTGCTCAGGTGCTCGGAAAAATTTGTATTAAGAGTAATTATGCGGAGATGATATAATTCCAGGTTGGGGGTTGTTTGATATTATGTCCGGATAATTAGTGATAAAAAACCTTCTGGGATTAAACCTTACTCCTTTACTTCAGCATAGCTGCTTTCTGCCTTCGATTCGGCGCAAGCGTGTAAGTATTCAACCGCACATGATATCACTTGCTGCCGACCACAGGTTTAAGAGCGCACAGGGTTCGGGCGCAAGGGAAGCGCCCCTAGAATTGATTGGTTTGACCCTCATGATCAGAAGTGATATAGTTTATTCCACTACTCGAATCAATCCACGGTTCAAACCGTCATAAATCTCTTGGACTAGGGTTTGCTCTTCTAGTGAAAGTGATGCCTTGGCTAGTAAAGCTGACATAAAGAGCTGTTGGTCAATGCGGGTAATTTGGCGCATATGAATAATACGCTTAGCTATGTGCTGCACTGGGAATTTGGGGAAGATCACTTGAGAGGGTTTCATGGGCTCCACATAATCTCTGTAATTTTAACTATCGGCAATTTTGAAGAGATAGTCTGTGAGAGAGAGTCCTAGCTAGTAGTGATTCGAGATCAAAATTTGTGGTGATGGGATAGGGGTTAACCTGTGATCTGAGTTACAACGATGGCAGACTAGTAGCCGATCAGCGTTGACGGTCGTGATATACAGCATGTTGATTCTAGGAGAAGAGAACGATCGGAGATGGGAAGCAGCAGACTAAAAAAGGAATAAATATCACTATAGTCCAATACTTAGATGCCTGGAACTGTCTAAAGGCTAATAATTTCGTATCTGAGAGCTTGATAGTTGTGGTTGGCACTGATGGTTCAAGGGCCAAGGCTGTCATAATTTGTTTACCCAAAACCCGTCCTAATCGTGGTGGTACAGCATTACCGACCTGTCGAAATCCATGCCATTTGGTCTGGTGGAAGCGAAACCAATCTGGAAATGAGTGCAGTCTAGCGGCCTCTCGCACCGAGATGACCCGTGGATAATCAGGATGAATGGGGCGAGGAGAGGTGTAGCGACCGTTTTTATAACCAGTACCTGCTCTTAGGGTATGGCATGGTTGATCCCAGTGTAAGCGTCGTAAGCGACTGGTAGTATCTACCTCGCCCATGGGTGTGTTTCTAAACCGCTCAATAGAGGCTTCCGTGTGCTGGGTTTGCAGGGAACTGGTCAATAGTTGAGGATTCCACTGGCGGGGATAGGCAAAGTTACCAGGATCGGTGATTATATCCCTTAACTTTTCTACATAGGGCATGGCTAAGGCTTGGAGCAGGTCTAGCTGTTCTGGTGTTAGTTCAACACAATCGGTTTTCTGGAGTTCGGGAAAATCATCTAAGTTAGGCAAGTCTGCGATCGCATCCTTAACAGTTACCCATTGGTGAGAGCCTAGTTCTGAGTCAGGATAAGCCACTGGTGTTTCCCCAAGCCTAGAACCCAGTAAAAACAACCGCCGCCGTTTTTGAGGCACGCCAAAATCTGCTGCATTCAAGACCTTGACTGGCTCAGTTATCGTGTATCCAGCTGCTTTAAAGTCACTGATTAGCTGCTCGAACAGGTGTTGGTATTTGTTCTGAGCTAAGCCTGGAACATTCTCCATCACAAAGTAGCGTGGTTGCAGTTCTTTGACCAAACGGCAGAACTCAAACACTAAATTATTGCGTACATCATCTACTTGACGCTTACCGATCAAGGAGAATCCCTGACAAGGGGGTCCACCAATCACTAGATCAATGACTAGATCAATGGTAGAAACCTTCGATGAAACCTCTGTACAGTCTTGATTACAGTCTTGGTTTTGCCCCCTTTCAGTTGCCCACTCCCTCAGGGCTTTCTGAATTTCCTGACCAGACAGGGTAGTAATGTCGGTACATAAAACCTTGGTTTGGGGGGAATTGAAGGCATACACTGCCCCATGAATTGGGTCTTGTTCAACGGCGAGGGCAACATCAAACCCCGCCTGCTCAATCCCTAGGGAGAAACCACCAGCACCAGCAAATAAATCAACGGCTAACGGTCGATGAGGGAAATTGGCCATGCCGTTTATGGTAATCTAATTTTATTGCGCTGCACGCTTCGGAACAGGGAACAGGGAATAGGTAATGAAAAAGCTTGTCACATCGCGCTGCATAGACAATAGGCCAATTAAATGGACACTTGCTTATCTATAATGGTTGATCAGTAAGAAAACACTATTGTCTACCATACCTTAGTTAGTGCTCTTTTTTACGATTCACATTAATGTCGCGACTAGTAATAGCAATCCGTTTAGGAATTGTGATAATTTTGATTCCATATTCCCTACTCCCTAAGGGTGGATCTCAATGGATGCAAAAACACTCATAAAAATAGAATTATAATATCATGTTGTAACAATTACCCTTAATAAAAATCTCCCCATCTCCCCATCTCCCCATCTCCCCATCTCCCCATCTCCCCATCTCCCTACTCCCTACTCCCTACTCCCTACTCCCTACTCCCTTTCCTAAAGTGCTGATGCCAATTTTAAAATCCTCATTTTTCTGGTTTTTCTGCTTTACGGTAATTTTCCTGCTATCCCAAGATTTC
>NZ_JAAHHZ010000261.1:0-6542 GCF_010672005.1 Moorena sp. SIO4A5
GGTAGAATGTTGGGAACATTGTCAATACGTAGGTCTTGTTGCAAATTTAGAGACCTACTTTTTTTTACCACAAAATGCTACTAGCTTTACATAGCAAGCATTTCAGCCTGTTTCGTCACCCCGTCAGGAACCAAAAGGTTTTAAATGCGAGTTATATAGAACAAATTCTGTAGAGTTTTGGTCAAATCCAGGTCATAAAGCTGATGAATTTATTATCATGATAGAAGGGGAATTAGAAGTTTATTTTCAAGGTAAAACTCACCATCCTTCCATTGGTGAATTCTTCAAAGTACCTGCTAACACGCCTCACAATACTAGGATGTCTGGGATTATGTATTGGATCTATGCTTTTGATTGGCAGTGGAATGAAGATGGGGTTGGTATTGAAGAGGGGAAAATACGATCACCAAAAGTTAAATCTGTTTGAGGAGTGATCGCAATGAAGAATCAAAGTGCTGATCAATCCATTAGATCTGATCAAGACATCTCACAGAATAAAAGACTTGTCAAAATTTCTGATCGAGAAGATATCTCCTCCCTTCCCAAGGGTATTTGGAGACCTCTGACTGAAAACTATCATTTACAAACCTGGAAAGGGATACCAATGGACAAAAGTCCTATAGAAATTGCCCTTTATCCAATGCTCATTTACGAACTCCAACCAAAGACAATTATTGAACTTGGTGCAGATACTGGAGGAAGTGCAGTATGGTTAGCAGATCAGTTGAAGTTATTTGAAATTGAAGGTCTTCTCTACTCTGTTGATATCGATTTATCCTTACTTGATGAAAAAGCCAAAGCCCAACCCAATATAAAATTTTTGGAAGGTGATTGTCACCAGATCGATATGGTTTTATCCACCACACTGCTTTCTACACTTCCTCATCCTTGGTTAATCATAGAAGATGCTCATGTTAATTTAGTCGGTATCCTGAATTATTTTCATCACAATGGCTTACAAAATGGAGATTATTTAATTATTGAAGACACAAATAAAGCTTTATGGGAGGCTTGGTCAGATTGGGAAGATAAAGAATTTATTGAACGGATGAAAGGTAAGCTTGATTTACTAAAAAAATGGCTGATGCAGCACAAAAATGAGTACTTAATTGATACTCACTATCAAGATTTGTTTGGTTATAACGGCTCGAAGAATTGGAATTCGATGTTAAAAAGGATGTAAATAACAATGATTAACAAATCTAGAATAAACGAAATAATAAACGATTTGCAAAAAAACAGGTTTAAGTGTAAAGTTTCTATTGATGACTTAGAAGATTAGGTAGTCCTGCATAGTGATGGTGGGTGGGGGCTGAAACCCTAACCATACCGTTACCGATATCATTACAATGCACCACTACCCATTTCCCCTACGAAGGATAAAAACTACTCTTTTCATTGCTTAAAGTCTGTAGTTAAAAGTGGTTATTCAATCCGCAGTCGATGTTCATAAAGTCTTTGGTAATAAGGTAAACAGTAGTCATAGGTCTGCTTCAAGTGTTCATTGTTTTCAACACTAACGTAATTTTTTCTGTCCCTTTCTTTAAATTCCCGACTCGATTGTAAGTAAGTGTGCCAATCTCCTTCCCATGGAAGAGTCCATATTTTAGAGCATATCTTAGGATTCCATTTTAACGCTTGGGGCATAAACGGAATTCCTACAGCATCACAGTAAGCTTTAATCGTGGCCTCTGGTTTTTGTACCAAGTCATCTGAGTCAATGAGGGGGGGGACTTGTCCCAGAAAGGCTTTGGTGACTTCAAACAATTGGTAAAGTTCTGCATACCCAGTTTCACTTAAGTGGAAGTCAGGCCAACCGGCAAATAGAGAAGGAAGGCTTTTGGCAGGATGACGAATAAGGAAAGTGTGGTTAAAGTGGGATAAAAAAGCTTCATCGGCTCGATCGTAAATATATAAAGCCATATCTTTAATAAAGACAGGTTGGCTTTGAGCCTTATTGATTAGGTCTTGGAATAGGGGTTGAAAATTATAAGCTGGATTAATCTCAGCTTTTGCACAGCGATCAGATTTCCTTTCCTCGCTACCGTAATAGTATAGGCTAAAGGGTTCATGAAGAACAATAAAGTCTCCCCTTGCTTGCATCATCATTTTAAAAGCGGTGGATGTTGATCGAAAAGTTGTCCATAATACCAAAATTTTTTTCATCGCTAGATCTCAATAGTAGATGTTAGAGTCAATGCCTCTGTTACCAGAGGACAGTTTATAAGGAGTACGTCACTTTAGGATCGTTCTGATTCCACCAAACAAAAATATGAGTGTCCAGAACAATCATAAAACCTCTTCATAACTATTCTCTATATCCCAGTCTTCTAGAGGGATAGCTGGCTCTTCAGGATCAGCATAGTATGCGTAGGGCTGCTTGTTTGCCAATGGATTAGAGGAATATTCCTTTTTGACTTCACCAATAGTGACAATTTCGGAAAGCTTATTTTGAATAGCTTCATTTAATATTTCTGAAGCCAGCTCCTCTACAGACATTCGTTTTTTCGCCGCCGCTTTTATCAAAATGTCTTGAGAAGTTTGACTAATTTTGATATTTGATATAATCATATTCAATCCCTTACAAATATTCAAACTTAATCTAATACTTGAGAAGAATAAACAGTCTTCTCAATCAAACTCAGGTGCCCACACTTCCACCACAGGCAATTCCCAACCAGGAAGCAATTCTGGCACTTGCAGCACATCCCCATCTCCCAGCACAACTTTATCTCTATTAAGGCGATAAACTTCCATGGTGCGAGTTCTCGGATCGACTAACACCCCAATTTTAGTTCCCAATTCCAGAAATTGCTGGATCTTCTGACGTAATTTAGCCAAACTATCAGTTCTAGATTTAACCTCAAACATCAAGTCAGGAACTAACTCCGCGTAACCTTCTGTAGTGCGAGGTAAACGTTCGGCTAGGATAAAAGAAGCATCGGGAGCGCGAACATCTCCATCTTCGTTAGGTAAATGAAAACCACCACTAGAAGCAGTTACCCTGCCTAGTCTACGAGGTCGTACCCAGTTTGATAACTGGGTAACAATAGCAGCAGCTACTTCATCCGATTCTATACCTGAAGGACTCATAACAAGAATTTCTCCATCCACTAGTTCCATCTGATAATCAGGATGTTCAGCTTGCAGTTTTTCTAAGTCTTTTACTGTTAAACTAGGCATTGTTAAAATCTCCTATTTATTTCTAGCGATTATTGCATTAAAGTCCCCCTTATTAAGGGGGATTTAGGGGGAGCCCTTTTCACTTCATGGAAAATAGAATTGCTATATTTAATCAATCAACAGCAAATCCAGTATATTGGCGTTTATAAGGAGCATGGTAGGCTAAGACAATATCTTCAGGGGGAACACCCCATTCTACTAATTCATTAGCAACGCCAATTTCTGTGCCATCATGTTGTATCCAAATTTTGTCGTTTTTAAGGTCAATTTGGAGAACACAGCCTCTTAAACGCCGATTTCCATGCCACCCCACGTTCATTAGTTGATAGTGATCTCCTTGAACATCAAAGATTTTTTGGACTTCAATATCTCCATCTTAAATACGGGAAGGGGACTCCCGTTATAAACGTTAGTTTTAGCGGGAGGGGAATTCCCGCAGGTCAATAAATTGAGCGAAGCGCGAATCATTGCTAGTTAGACGCATATTCGTATCCGTCAGCTTTAAATATTATTCTCAGATACTTTGGATGAACATCGAACTTCTTCTCGGGAGTCTGAAGTACAAAACTTGGACGATAACGAATAGCTATCCGTCCTGTATACTGCCCGGCATATTTTCCTTTCTTTATGTCAGCTTTGACGATATCTCCTGTCTGAAAGCCTTTAAACGACTTAGCAGAAGGAGCATGAGCCTTTGGAAACCCGTATTTATTAGGTCGGCACCTTTGACGAATACCATGACCTTTAGCTGTTACTGTTAGTGGCTTTGTTCCGTTCAGTAATATTTGCTCAGGGGTGGTTTTACCAACACAAAGAGCATCGATCCAGTGAGTTTTTCCGAGACCCCTAGTCTTGCGATTAAACTTAGTCAATCCACCCGAGCCTGTTTCGACGGGTAATCCAGTTGATTGTAGTCTTCTCCATAATTCCCAACGGGTTGAGTTGACGACTGCGGCATCTTTTAAAGGAATTTTTGCTTTAGCTAATACTTTTTTGAGAATTGCTGGTTTTTTCTTTAAAAATTTTTCAATGGGGTCATTACCTTTTTTCTGATTACAACACCGACAAGCAAGGGTTAGGTTGCTGACCCGATTGCTGCCACCTTTTGATTTTGGGACAATGTGTTCAACTTCTAAGGGCGTATTCATAGCACCACAATAAACACAACTGTGTCCCCATTTGGCAAGAAGGTACTCTTTAACCTCAAACCCGTATAGCTCGCCATGTTGATATTCAACACCTGATACTTCTGGATTTTGCATCTTCTGAGTATCAAACCGCACTAGCTCTTGAGATATTGCAGTCACTGGACACAACTTCCTCAGTCGTCTTACCCAAGTCTCAACGTTAAATATTCGACTCATTAGTGACGGAGGTAACCACCCTTCTGGGCGCTTCCGATTAAGAAATCGAGGCTTGCGGTAACGAGTTTTTCTGTTTCGCCTACCTCGCCTTAAGGCTCTTCTGGATTCTAAAGAATTCTTGATACTCTGTCCTCGATGGTTAATTTCTAATGCACTTGTCACTCGTCCAGTCTGTTCTTGAATAACAGCTATTCCGGTTGTTTTTGAACCAGGATCTATTTTGATTCTGTGTGGATGAGTTACAGAATTATTAACACTTCTGTCCTGCATGATAATAGTGAATGGATAGCGCTTAAATACTTTAGCCCTTCTTTTCTTAAGTAGTTCCCTAGCTCGTGCCGGGTGGCATGGATCCAGGGGTTTTTTATTTTGATCTAAAACGAAAACTCGCATTACTTTGAACACTCCACGATGTGGGTAAAGTTTGCCTCGACAATGTTATAAGAGCTTGAGAGGTTAACAACACTTCCTTAACTCGCTACAGATGTTTAATTGTTAACAACAGAGCTGAAGGCTGGCACGCACCTACAGGTGTTATAACTCAAATAACGTAGACCTAATCTAAGTCTCAGTCTGGTCAACTATGAGCTTCTACAAGCTCCCGCTATAGTCCCATAGGACTTAGCGGTGAGTTATTGACATTTAGGTTTATATTGCCCGTATTCATTGATGATTTTTTTGACTAATTCTCTATAGTGATTTAGTTTTTCCATTGTTTAATAAACTCTTGATTGATATCATATATAGCATTTTTTTTTAGATGTAAACATAAGAGTGATGGTAAAAGGGAGCAGGGAGCAGGGAGCAGGGAGCAGGGAGCAGGGAGCAGGTAACAGTAGTAAAGAGCTCCGAATAATTTTTGATGTTATGAGAAATTAGCAATATTATTCATGACCTATTTAGAAATGCTATTCAATTAGTTTGGGTAGTGTTTTAGAAGTCAATTCCATTACTGATTCCTATCGGTTTATCCCCCAAAACTAAACTATCAATTTATTGAAGCAGTTGCTTTAGTCTTTGGCGAAAGGCTCGTAATGCAGGACTTCTCCCGGTTTCACGGCTTTGAGCTAAAACCTCTGCTACCAGGTCCCGAATCGGTAATCTGGGGAAGGTGGGACTGGTGGTAACTTGCCGGTACTCACCTCCTTGCAATAGGTCAATCCTGAGTTGATTTTTTTCATAGCGCCAGAGTTCAGGCACACCTAAGTTGGCATAGACATCCAGTTGAGTCTTGGAGGTAACATCCACTTCAATGGCTAGATCTGGCGGTGGGTCAATAGTGAGATCGACGCGCCGCTTGCCTCGCATTCTAGCGTGGTTTTGGATGTAGAAGCATTGATCTGGTTCAATGCCACTGTCCATATTTTCTCCCTTGAAGGTAGTGGAACCAAAGCACTCGCAGTCGATTTCTAACTCATCAAGCAAAATTTTCACTAAATCACCGAGCAGTTCTTTATCGACTTCCTGTTCTGGGGTAGGCATTCTGATTTCTAAGGTTCCGTGGCTATAGGCAATACGGGCAGAGCGATGTTCCCCTAGTTCTTCCAGAACAGACTCAAATTGAGCCCACTCTAGGTTATGAATCAATAGTCTTTGGCCTGGGGGAACGGTAAGTTGTTGGAGTAGGAGAGTAACAGCCATCGTGAATCTTCTATGATTTCGGATTGTGGATAAACATCAAACGTTAATCTAATACCAATTGACCAATAGCTTTGAGAGCAGCTAAAACTTGCTCCAGTTCATTTTCCCTGTCAATAGATAAGGCGTAGGAACGACCATAGATGGGAACATCTGCTGGTTGGAGTTTAACAAACACAAACTCTCTCCCATTGACTAGAAAACCAAACCTTGGCTTGTCACTGTTGGATCCATCCAGCATATAAGCTAGAGCTTGAGGCAGTGCTGCCATCACATCAAACTTGGTACTTTTGGATTCGATCACCAGTATCCAAAGTCTCTGTCGCACTACTAAAACATCTATCCTGCCTCTTACAA
>NZ_JAAHHZ010000262.1:0-6538 GCF_010672005.1 Moorena sp. SIO4A5
CATGATATTCCAAAAGCAATGCCCACCCTACGATTTAAGGCTTCCAAGAGGCAAACTTTCAACCTTCAACCAAATAACCAGCTAACCAGCTAACCTTCAAACCTTGGCCTTGGCCTATTGGCCACGCGGGGCGCGTTTGGCCACGCTACGCGAACAACCTTCAAACCTTGGCCTTGGCCTATTGGCCACGCGGGGCGCGTTTGGCCACGCTACGCGAACAACCTTGGCCTTGGCCTATTGGCCACGCGGGGCGCGTTTGGCCACGCTACGCGAACAACCTTCAAACCTTGGCCTTGGCCTATTGGCCACGCGGGGCGCGTTTGGCCACGCTACGCGAACAACCTTGGCCTTGGCCTATTGGCCACGCGGGGCGCGTTTGGCCACGCTACGCGAACAACCTTCAAACCTTCAACCCCTTAAAATTCTGCATTTTGCTCACACGCCCCAATACTGACCCAACTGCTAGAACCATCATCCCAATGCTCTTTTTTCCAAATCGGAGCATTATGCTTCAACGTGTCAATAGCATACTTACAAGCTGCAAAGGCTTCTGAACGATGAGGACAGGCAACAGCGACTAACACGCTAATTTCCCCAATAGTTAAGCGACCGATGCGATGATGGATTACCACCCGATTGACATCAGACCATGAGGCACGAATCTGGGCAGCAATTGAGGAAAATACCCGTAATGCCATGGGTTCATAAGCCTGATACTCTAATGCTACCACTGGTTTACCATCAGTCTGATTACGGACTGTGCCACTCATCATCACCACAGCTCCATTAGCCGGATCATCAGCAAGGGCGTAGATGTCTGATAGGAATAACGGAGCGATGGTGATTGAAAAACTATCTACGGTTTGCTTTTCAGAGATCTTGGGCGGGGGAGTCATTCGCTGAGAATTCCAAAGAGTGTTAAGATTAGTAACAGCCTAAGCCTTTATTTATATATTTATATATAGCACTTATCATAGTCATGAGGTACAAACTTCTGGGTGTTAGGGAGCAGGGAGCAGGGAGCAGGGAGCAGGGAGCAGGGAGCAGGGAGCAGGGAGCAGGGAGCAGGGAATAGAGCAGAGGCAAGAGGCAAGAGGTAAAAAATCCTGTGTACCTCATAGCGATAAGAAACGCTATAGTTTATTTATCTTTACTGGTTGGATTTAATCAATAGGCAACCCTAGCGCCATGTTTCGATTTTTTTAAAATACTTTAAAAATTAGGAGCAGCTGCTCTAATTTCAGTTAATATACCTAAATACTATTCAAATAATATTAAATCAGAAGTTTTTTCTTTGACAAGGGCAATAATCACCTTGTCGAGGGCTAGTGCTCACTAGGCGATGAAACATCTGCCGTCAATCAATTGATGCTACCTATCCTTAAAGTCAAGCTACTTAAAGTCAAGCTCATCCTAGCTGATCAGTGATCAGTAAAACCCGTGTTGAGCAACAGCAAACCTAGAGCTGATCATAACTAGGGCTGATGATAACCCGTTTGGAGATTATTTGATTGATGGCACGAGGAGGTGGGGCTGATGAACCAGCAAAGCTAGCAGCCCAAAAATATTATAAAAGAACTATTGACCCTGAGCTTCAACAGGCCTTTGATGATCTCACAGCATTAGCCGCACAAATTTGCCAAACGCCCATGGCTCTGATTACCCTGATTGACAGTAACAGTCAATGGTGTCAGTCTAATCTGGGCGATTATGAAAAGTCAATAAGTCAAAATACCTTTTTATCCAGCCATCGGATTGAGTCAGCTGAGGTATTGGTAGTTCAGGATACCCTGGCTGATCAACGGTTTGCCACTCATCCCTTAGTTACTGCTGAGCCTCATATTCGGTTTTATGCTGGAGTTCCCCTAATTACCTCTGACGGATATGCTCTGGGAACACTTGCGGTCATGGCTCAGGTTCCAAAGGAACTTCAGCCTCAACAGTTAGCAGGATTACAAGCCTTAAGTCGTCAACTGATAAGCCTTCTGGAGCTAAAACAACAGTTAGCGGATTTACAGCAACCTCAGCTAGAAAACCAAGGTCTTGAGAATGAATTACCCCAGGTTGACCAAGAACTCCTGAATTTTTTAGAAAATGGCTCCGTTGGTCTCCATTGGGTGGATAGCAATGGCATCATCCTGTGGGCTAATCAGGCAGAGTTAGATCTGCTGGGTTACAACGCCCAGGAGTATATCGGTCACCACATTGCTGAATTTTACCCGGAGCAAGAGGTAATTGAAGATATCCTGGCCAGACTAACTGCTAAAGAAACCTTAAAAAACTATGAAGCTAGCCTCTTGTGCAAAGATGGCTCGATTCGCCATGTCTTGATTAACTCCAATGTCCTCTGGAAAAATGGCAAATTCGTCCATACCCGATGTTTTACTCGTGACATTACTGAATGGAAACGGATCCAGCAAGAACGCGATCGCTTTTTTGACCTCTCCCTGGATTTGCTGTGTATAGCGGGTTTCGATGGCTATTTTAAGCGCTTGAGTCCGTCCTTTTCTAGCACCTTGGGTTACACCGAAGCGGAACTAACCAGCACCACGTTTCTCAATTTTGTCCATCCCGATGACCGAGAACCAACTAGGACGGAAATGGAACAATTGGGGAGTGGCATCCCTACTGTCTACTTCGAAAATCGCTATCGCTGTCAAGATGGGTCTTATAAATGGTTAGCCTGGGCTGCAAATCCTTTAGTTAACGATGGTTTAATTTATGCGATCGCACGGGACATTACCGAAGCCAAACAAAAGCAAGCCAGCCTTGAAGAGAGTGAAGCTCGCTTCCGGATGATGGCGGATCATGCCCCAGTCATGATCTGGATGTCAGGCACTGATAAACTTTATAAGTTTTTCAATCAGCTTTGGCTGAACTTCACCGGTAAGACCCTCGAACTTGAATTGGGCAATGGCTGGGCTGAAGGGGTGCATCCTGATGACCATGAGTACAGCTTCAATACCTATGTATCCGCCTTCGACGCCAGAGAAAATTTTCGCATGGAGTACCGCTTGCGACGTAGGGATGGGCAGTATCGTTGGATATTAGATATAGGCACTCCCCGATTTACCCCCAATGGGGACTTTGCCGGTTACATTGGTTCTTGCATCGATATCACTGAGCGCAAACAGGCGGAAGAGGTTCTGCGTAGACAGGCTCTGATTTTTGAGACTATCTTCGATGGGATCATAATCACGGACTTAGCCGGTAAGATAATTGATTGGAATCCCGCTTCAGCGCGAATATTCGGCTACACCAAAGCTGAGGTATTGGGTAAAACTGCAGGGATTCTGCACCGACCGGAAGAGGCGGCTGTTCTAACCGAGCAGATTATCCAGGAGATGACCAGGTCCCGACGTTGGTCTGGGGAGATTCACTTTATTCGCAAAGATGGCAGGTGTGGGGTGTGTGAAACGGTGGTAGTACCTCTTTATGATCAGCAAGACAATATAGTAGCAACCATTGGTCTAAACCATGATATTACCGAGCGGCAGCAAAATCAGCAGAAATTGTATCAAAGCGAGGCTCGCTATCGCGCTATTGTCGAAGATCAAACGGAACTCATTTGTCGTTTCCGTCCTGATGGAACTCTTACCTTTGTCAATGGTGCCTACTGTCGCTATTTCAGCAAATCAGAGCAAGAGTTGATTGGGCAACGGTTTTTGCCATTGATTCCCGATGAGGATCTCAAAAGGCTAGAACGGTGTATTACTTCCCTAAGCCCCCAGAATCCGGTAGAAACGGTTGAACACCGGGTGATTATGCCCACAGGAGAGATTCGCTGGCAGCAGTGGAGCGATCGTGCCATCTTTAACGAACAGGGTGAATTGATTGAGCTCCAGGCAGTAGGGCGGGACATCACTGAACACAAGCACGCAGACGAGCAACTTTTGGAAAAGTCTCAGGCCCTGGAAACCTTCAGTAACAACCTCAAACACCTACATCGGCTGAATACCACCAATTACCAAAACTTTGAGTTGCTGTATGCTGACTATCTGGAGACGGGATGTAAAATTTTAGGGATGCCCACTGGCATTATTAGTCAAATACACCTTAATTCCTACACTATCCTGTCGGTCAGGTCTGATCTAGAAGGCTTAGTGGCTGGCTCAGAGTTTGAATTAAAAGATACCTATTGTGCTGTAGTTGTTCGCGAAAAAAAGACCATTGCCTATACTCATGTAGGTGAGATAGCACTGATGCACGCTCATCCAGTCTACCAAACTCTAAAACTTGAGTCCTATATCGGGACTCCTATATTTGTCTATGGTGAAGTCTACGGCTCCCTGAATTTTTCCTCAACCCAGGTAAGAGCAAGGGATTTCCCGCCTCACGAACAGGAAATTGTAGAACTAATGGCTCAAAGTCTTGGTCGATTAATTGCAGCTCATCAAGCGGAAATAGAGCGCCAACAGGCAGAAGCTGCACTGCTGGAGAGTGAATCGACCCTGCGTAGTTTCTTCAACAGTTCCGCACTATTGATGGGGGTCGTGGAACTTTTGGATGATGACATCCTGCATATTTCTGATAATAAGAGTACGGCGGATTTTTTCGGGACTACACCCGAGGCCATGCAGAATCGGTTAGCCAGTGCGCTGGGGGCACCCAAAACTCATATCCGTCGCTGGATTAGCCATTACCGAGAAAGCCAACAAAGCAATCAGCCCATTTCCTTCGAGTATGATCACACCACTGAAACCGATACCCGGTGGTTATGCGCCACTGTATGCCCAATTCCTGAGACAACCACTGCTCACCCCCGATTTTCCTATGTGGTGGATGACATTACTGACCGTAAGTTAGCAGAGCAAGAACTCAAGCGCCAAAATCAGCGATCGCAATTGTTTTCAGAAATTACCCTGAAAATCCGCCAGTCTCTACAACTGGAGCAGATTTTGCAAACGGCTGTTACAGAAGTGCAACAATTTCTCAAGGCTGACCGAGTTGTACTCTTCCAACTAAGTTTTGATGGCTGGGGGAAAGTGGTTCAAGAAGCAGTAGTACCTGGTTGGCCAATCATGCTCGGACAAAGCATCGAAGATCCTTGCTTTCATGAAGAGTACCTAGACCAGTATCGTCAGGGAAGGGTTAGCAACATCTGTGACTTAGAAAACTCTGATATCCGAGCTTGCCATGTAGAAATGCTGCAACAGTTTGGGGTAAAAGCTAACTTAGTGGTGCCAATTCAGCAACAAGACAAACTTTGGGGTTTGTTGATTGCCCATCAGTGTGCCAATCCACGACAATGGACTAACTTTGAAAGTGAATTGTTGCAACAACTGGCGAACCAAATTGCTATTGCCTTAGCCCAAGCCCAGCTTTTAGGAACAGAAACCCGTCAGCGTCAGGAACTTGCCCGTTCTAATGCGGAACTGCAACAGTTTGCCTATGTAGCATCCCATGACCTGCAAGAACCCCTGCGCAAGATTCAGGCATTTGGCGATCGCCTTCAGACCAAGTATCATGAACAGTTAACGGAGCAGGGGCAAGACTACCTGAAACGGATGCAGAATGCAGCAGGACGGATGCAGGTGTTAATCAATGACTTGCTTAGCCTTTCCCGGGTGACCACTAAGGCAAGACCCTTGGTTGCCACTGACCTGGCTCAAGTGGTGCAAGAGGTACTCTCTGATTTAGAACTACGTATCCAGCAATCTGGTGGCGTAGTGGAAGTCGGTGAACTACATACTATTGAAGCTGATCCAGTGCAAATGCGTCAACTTTTGCAAAACCTGATCAGTAACGGACTTAAATTCCGACCAGCACCAAGAGGTAACGTCGTTAAAATTTATAGTCAACTGCTTCAAGAAAGTGTTCCCTTAAGTTATGGAGGCGCAACCGTTAATGAGCGTTGTCAGATCATAGTCGAAGACAATGGTATTGGGTTTGACCCCAGGTATTGCGATCGCATTTTCCAAACCTTTCAACGGCTCCATGGTCGCAGCGATTATGAAGGAACCGGCATCGGTCTAGCTATCTGCCGTAAAATTGTGGAACGCCATAATGGTAGCATCATGGCAGAGAGCACACCAGGACAGGGAGCTAAGTTTATTGTTAGGGTGCCGATTAAACAAAGTTGAAAATTGAAAGTTGAAGGTTGTTCGCGTAGCGTGGCCTATTGGCCAAGGTTGTTCGCGTAGCGTGGCCTATTGGCCAAGGTTGTTCGCGTAGCGTGGCCTATTGGCCAAGGTTGAAGGTTGTTCGCGTAGCGTGGCCTATTGGCCAAGGTTGTTCGCGTAGCGTGGCCTATTGGCCAAGGTTGTTCGCGTAGCGTGGCCTATTGGCCAAGGTTAAACTTTAAATAATGAAAACATACTAGTAGTTGAGTGACTAATCAATAAAATATAGCAGTCGCCAGGGCAGGGGCGGACATGACAAAAGTCTCAAACCTAAGTAAGCGCAAGAGTTTGACTTCTGACTTCTGACTTCTGACTTCTGACTTCTGACTTCTGACTTCTGACTTCTGACTTCTGACTTCTGACTTCTGACTTCTGACTTCTGACTTCTGACTTCTGACTTCTGACTTCTGACTTCT
>NZ_JAAHHZ010000263.1:0-6493 GCF_010672005.1 Moorena sp. SIO4A5
TACAAGCTTTCGAGGATAGTGGTCAATATTGGGATGCATGGAATATAGACCCAAATTATGCTGACCATCCTTTGCCGAGCACTGAGCTGATCGGGATCGAGTGGATTGAAACCGGAGTATTGCGTCAACGTTTGCGAGTGGTGCGTCGGCTGATGCGATCGCAATTTTCTCAGGACTATATCCTTTCAGCTGAATCTCCAGTACTCAAGATTGCCACTACCGTAGACTGGCAGGAACGCCATGTATTAGTCAAAGCTGCGTTTCCATTAGCCATTGATGCCGATTATGTGTCCTATGAGATGCCTTGTGGGGTAATTCAACGTTCTACTCGACCCCAAACCCCTGCTGAGCAAGCTAAATGGGAAGTACCTGCTCTGCGTTGGGCAGACTTGAGTGATCAAACCTATGGTGTCAGTTTGCTTAATGATTGCAAATACGGCTATGATGCCCAGGCTTCCCAATTACGTCTAACATTGCTTCGCTCTCCCACTTGGCCCGATCCTGAAACTGATCAAGGCATCCACCAATTCACCTATGCTCTCTATCCTCATCAAGGCAGTTGGCGTTCTGCAGATACAATTCACCTAGCATACCAGCTTAACTTACCATTTCTAAGTTTACTTTGGTCTCCCGCTAATAGTTCTATTTTCAGTAATAATGTCAGTAATAATAGTAGACCTTCTTTACCATCAACCGGACAACTATTAAATTTGTCAGCTAAGACTCTAATTTTGATTGCACTTAAACAATCCGAACATATCCCTGATCAATGGATTATCAGATGTTATGAATCTCATGGGGAATCAGCAAATTTATCCTTAGTCAGTGATTTAGGATTGAAAATAGTTCACCCAGTTGACTTATTGGAAAGACCTGTTAGTTTATCAGAAGCATCAGCTGATGGAAAAGTAGTTAAGATAGAGCCTTGGAAAATAACTAGTTTGGCAGTTAAATCCATAATTTAGAAGGGAGTCGGGAGTCGGGAGTCGGGAGTCGGGAGTCGGGAGTCGGGAGTCGGGAGCTATAAAAATTTTTCCTATCTCGCTATCTCGCTATTTCCCCATCTCCCCATCTCCCCATCTCCCCATCTCCCCATCTCCCCATCTCCCCACACTTCCCACACTTCCCACACTTCCCACACTTCCCACACTTCCCACACTCTTCTGTTACTATTTCCTAATCTGAACTGGCATAATCAAATAGGTCATCTTCAATCCCCCTAGAGGCATAAAAATCACAGGACTATTAGCTTCATTCATCTGAATTTGAATATCAGAGGTATAAAGCGCCTTTAAGCCATCAATTAAGTACTTAACATTAAAAGCAATTTCCAAACTATCACCCGATATTTGAACTTCCATTGACTCCCGACCACTACCCAAATCTTTTGCCTCTACCGAGAGGTGAAGCCGCTGGTTAACACTATCGATATTAAACTTGACAATATTATTTTTCTGATCAGCCAACACTGCAATCCGTTCTACTGCACTCAGTAATTGACGGCGATCGAGAATGATCTGACGCTGAAAGTGTTTGGGAAGCAGCTGATGATAGGAAGGGTACTGTCCTTCCAGAGTTCGGCTTGTTAAACGCTGTTCTCCCCCTTGACAAACAATCTGACCAGGTTCAAACTGAATCGCAATAATATCCTGAGCTTCAGCCTTAGATACTATCCGCTCCAACTCCCGTAACGCTCTAGCTGGTAACGTAAATTCTACGGGTAAATCATGATCATCCAATTCTTGGGTAGCTTCAGTCGTTGCACTTTCCTCTATTCTCCGATTAGTTTCCACAACTGCTAGTCGGTGACCATCGGTAGCAGCAAATTCCAATTTGTCCGACTGTACAGTAAGGTGAACCCCCGTCAGCACTTGCTTAGTTTCATCAGAACTAGTGGCAAATAAAGAACCCTGCAATCCAGCCTTTAAGACTTCTACAGGAATATGAACCGCAACGGATGTGTTAACTTCCGGCAGCTCGGGGAATTCCTCAGAACTCATACCTCGAACCTGATAACGTCCGGTAGCCGAGGTTAAGGTGACAATCAGGCTATCACTGTCTGTACCTTTCCCATCATCCTCTAGAGTAATTTCCCCTGAAGGTAGACGGGAAACAATATCATTGAGCAGTTTGGCTGGCAGGGTAATTTCCCCTCCTGTCTCAACGTCAGCCTTAAAGCTAGTCTGAATACCCACGCTAAGGTCGAAAGCAGTTAGTAGCACCCGCTGATTTTTTTGGTCTGCTTCTAACAAAACATTCCCCAGCACAGGATGAGTAGGGCGAGAAGGCACTACCCGACTCACTAGTGAAAGGTTTGTATTGAGGTCACTTTGACTGCAAACCAGTTTCATGATTGGTTTCGTAATGGGGCTTGCTTTAGTAAGAAACTATAGTACTCGATTACTAATCTTTGTACAAAACCACCTCAAAAACCTAAGCATTCAGCGGTCAGTAGTCAGCAGTCAGTAGTCAGCAGTCAGTAGTCAGCGGTCAGTGGTCAGCGGTCAGTAGTCAGCGGTCAGTGGTCAGCCTTTAGCCATCAGTAGTCAGCTTTTAGCTGATAGCACCTCAAGTAGCGTGGCACAGGCTTCTAGCCTGTGAAGCATTAGCTTATAACTGATAACTGATAGCTGATAGCTGATAGCTGATAGCTGATAGCTTATAACTGATAACTGATAGCTGATAACTGATAGCTGATAGCTGATAGCTGATAGCTGAATACTAATTGAGTTAGCAAACCATTTGTGGAAAAAGTTGTGGAAAAATTCGGTGATTTTTCCACAGAGCATTTATACTCAGAAGCCATATATTATAGCAGTAAACTCGATCATAGCATCAAGCTCAAGCCGTTAATTAACAAACTTTAATTAACAAACTTTAATTAAAATAGCGGTTTCTAGCCTAATGAGGTACAGAGTATTTTGTCCCTGTTCCCGATTCCCGATTCCCGATTCCCGATTCCCTACTCCCTGCTCCCAAAAAGCTAGGAAAAAAGTACCTCAAACGTCGCTGATAATTGCTATAAACAGGCTTTATGTTTGGTTTTGACTCCTAGCTGTCAGATTTATGCGATCGCTTAACTGAGAAAGTTTCTGAGCTAACTCATCATCTTTTTCCCGCAGCTGAGTAATTTTATCGCAGCTGTACATGACTGTCGTGTGGTCTTTGCCCCCAAATTCTTCCCCAATGCGGGGTAGGCTCAATTCTGTATGCTGCCTCATCAGATACATCCCAATTTGCCTAGCCCAACTAATTTCTCGCCTCCGAGAGCTACTTTTTAAGTCTTCCACTGAAAGATTAAACGTATTAGATATAGTACTTAAAATAACCTCAGGAGAAGCCTGAATCTTCTTGGTTGGTGGGTTCAAAATCGGTGCAATATTTTCCACATTCATCGCTAACCCCGAAATCGATACATAAGTCACAGCCCTAGTCAAAGCTCCCTCTAGTTCTCTAATGTTAGAGGTGTAGCTAGCAGCAATGTACTCAACCACGTCATGGGGTAGACGTATATTTTCGTCCTCTGCCTTTTTTTGCAAGATAGCCATCCTGGTTTCCAAATCTGGTGGCTGAATATCAGCGATTAACCCCATAGAAAAGCGGGAACAAAGGCGTTCTTGCAAGCTATTAATCTGATTAGGAGGACGGTCTGATGCCAAGACAATTTGTTTACCAGCTTCGTGCAAAGTATTGAAGGTGTGGAAAAACTCTTCCTGAGTATATTCCTTACCTTCAATAAACTGAATATCGTCTACCAAAAGTACCTCCGCTGTCCGATAATGTTCCCGGAAACTTTGGATACTATCCTCGCGAATAGCAGAAATTAAATCATTAGTGAACTGCTCAGTAGAAACATAAAAAATTTTAGAGTCTGGGTTATTCTCCAAGCGGTAATGACCAATTGCCTGCATCAAATGAGTTTTGCCTAAACCAACACCACCACAAAGAAACAGAGGGTTAAACTCTCGTCCTGGATACTCCCCTACCGCCAGAGATGCAGCATGAGCCATGCGATTATTAGGACCAACCACAAAGCGAGAGAAAACATGCTTAGGATTTAACTTAGCGCGTCTTGGCTGGTTTTTAAAGGTATTTTCGGAATGATTAGTGGCTACCGGAAATGACCAGGAAAAGTCAGGATCACCAGTAATTGAGTTATTGTCTCCTGTAGCCGTTGTGAAGTGAATTTCCACTCGTTGACCTAAAATATCTTCCACGACATCAGCAATTGTTTTAACGTAATACTTCTGCAACCAATTTCTGGAAAAGGGATTGGCAGTGCGAATCAGCAAACAGTTATTGTCAAGCTGTTGAGCACTAGTTGTCTTGAGCCAAGTTTCAAAGGTGGGCTGACTCAGTTGTAGTTTGAGACGTTCTAATACCTGAATCCATAGTTGTTCTGGGGAAATTTTCACTGTTTTTTCTCTACCGTAGTCAATTTTTTTTAAGCTAGATGTGATGAGCCACAGCCCAGACCAAGGGCATATAAATTCCTACGGTGCGCGTTCACGCTTAGCTTTTAAAAAGCGCGGGGTCGCACCGCTTTCCTATATCCCACCACCCAAAAATTTTTACCAATTTTTAATATATAAAGGTACTGTTTGAGCATTTGATCGAATAAGCTTGACGGATATAGACGTTTGGCTTTTACTATGGTGAGTGAAACACTACAAATTGCTCAGTTAGGCAACCCGATTTTACGGCAGCATACTCAGCGAGTACATAATTTGCTCGATGAACGCCTTCAACAACTGATTGATCAGCTCATAGCAACTGCTACAGCAGCCAATGGCGTTGGCATTGCAGCACCCCAAGTATCTCAATCCTATCGTTTGTTTATAGTAGCGTCTCGTCCGAATTTAAGGTATCCCCACGCACCGTTGATGGAAGCAACGGCTATGATTAATCCTGGCATTATTAGTCATGACACTGACATGGTTAAGGACTGGGAGGGGTGTCTGAGTATTCCCGGCATTCGAGGGTTAGTACCCAGGTATAGTCGAATTGAGGTGGAGTATACTAATCGGTATGGTCAGTATCAGCGGCAACAATTAACAGACTTTGTAGCCAGGATATTTCAGCATGAATATGACCATCTTGAGGGAATTGTATTTTTAGACAGAGTGGAGAGTACCCAAGAGATGATGACTGAGGAAGAATATCAGAAGCAGATTATCAATAACTTATAGCAATTGTCAAATCCTTTAGTCACTAATTTTCAAATCGCTACAATCCATTCATACTGGACAGTGCGAAGTTCTGTGGTCGGTTGAGTGGTTGAATTACCCCTAAGACAAGAACACCCCGATCGCGCCTAGGGACGAGAATGTTCCAAACTGGCTGAATCAGCAAAACTCAGCCAGTTAGAGTATGGCTCTATATCGTCGAGTCGAGCAAATCATTAGTTGAACTGCGCCCTATGTTTGCAGGTTTTGCCACCTTCGAGTGGTTTGTGTTGCTGCTATGGGGAGTGATCTTATACACCCTGTTCATTGTAGAAACCGATAATTAGGACACTAGTAATTAGCATGCTATAATTGGCATATTTATCACATGGATGTGTCCTTAAAACCTGTAGAGTGGGTTGGCAGTTCCTTGGAAGATTTGAAAAAATTTCCCTCAGAAGTTCAGCAAGTGATGGGTTATGCCTTGTACTTAGCTCAATGTGGAGACAAACATCCCGGTGCTAAACCCCTCAAAGGATTCAAAGGTGCTGGTGTACTCGAAGTTATTGACAACTTTGATGGAGACACTTATCGGGGTGTATACACCGTAAAACTCCAAGGTGTAGTGTATGTTCTGCATACATTTCAAAAGAAATCAAAGCAAGGTATCGCCACACCCAAGCAAGAGCTGGAATTAATTGAAGCCAGGTTAAAAAGAGCCAGAGAACATTACTCACAACATTACACTCACGAGTAGAGGTAGTAATTATGGTCAAAGAAATTGAAGTACAAGCTAGTAGTGGTAATGTGTTTGCCGATTTAGGTTTAGAAAACTCTGACGAATTAATCGTTAAAGCAGAACTGGCTCGTAAGATTAGTAGTATTATTTCCAACCAGGGTATGACACAAGCTGCGGCGGCAAAGGTTTTAGGAGTAGATCAGCCCAAAGTTTCCGCACTTATCAATGGTAAGTTGGCGGGTTTTTCAATTGTGCGGCTGTTTCGCTTCTTAAACGCTTTGGGTCAAGATGTGGAAATTGTGGTCAAAACCAAACCATTATCTCACCCTGTGGCTCGAACACTAGTGTCGTGAACTTGCTGATGCTGAAGCAGAGTTATTCAGATAGTTGTCCTAATAAAGATGTACGTAAGTATTAAGCTATCAGCCTTTGACCTTGGCTGATAGCTGAGATAGTTAACTGTACTACATCCGCTCCAGTACCTGGATTCCCAGTAAAGACAATCCCAGTTTGAGAGTTCTAGCAGTCAAATCACATAGCAGCAGACGGGATGTCCGCTTGGGTTCTTCGGCTTTCAGTACAGGGCATT